>JBBRTN010000432.1:0-2411 GCA_038244395.1 Ignavibacteria bacterium | reverse complement strand
TTACCGAAAAAATCGATAAGGTGCCTGTCGAAGTGCAGGACTATCCCGGATTTGTATCAAACAGAATTTTACTGCCTATGCTGAATGAAGCAATGTATTGTGTAATGGAAGGAGTGGCTACACCGGAGGCGATAGATACAGTTATGAAGCTCGGCATGAACCATCCTATGGGACCGTTGACACTTGCTGATTTTATTGGACTGGACGTATGTCTTTCTATTATGAATGTTCTGCATGAAGGTCTTGGCGATTCCAAATACCGTCCTTGTCCCCTGCTGAAAAAAATGGTAGCAGCCGGATATCTTGGAAGAAAAAGCGGAAAAGGATTTTACGATTACTCAAAAAAATAATTCCAAAATAAATAAAAATAATAGAAATGAATTTTGATCTGACTGAAGACCAAATAGCAATAAGAGATGCTGCAAGAAATTTTGCGGAAACTGAAATTGCGCCTTCTGCTGTGGAGAGAGATATAAAAGGAGAATTTCCCGCGGATATAATTAAGAAGCTGGGTTAACTTGGGTTTATGGGAATGATGGTTTCTCCGCAATGGGGAGGAGCCGGAATGGATACCATGTCTTATGTTCTTGCAATCGAAGAGATTTCAAAAGTTGATGCCTCTGTCGGAGTGATAATGTCGGTTAATAACTCGCTGGTCTGTTACGGGCTTGAAAAATGGGGATCAGATTTTTTAAAGGAGAAATATCTGAGGCCTCTGGCAATGGGAGAAATGCTCGGAGCTTTTTGTCTTTCGGAGCCGGAAGCGGGCAGCGATGCAGCTCGGCAGAAGACCGAAGCAGTTGCCGAAGGTGATTATTATATTTTGAACGGTATGAAAAACTGGATTACAAACGGGACGACAGCAGACGTTTATCTTCTGCAGGCGATGACAGATAAATCAAAAGGCTATAAGGGAATTTCGACTTTTATGGTTGAAAAAAAATGGGATGGTATCGAGATCGGAAAGAAGGAAGATAAACTCGGAATAAGGAGTTCGGACACATGCACACTTGGATTAAACAATGTGAAAGTCCCAAAAGAAAATTTGCTCGGCGATTTGGGAATAGGATTTAAGATAGCTATGGGCACGCTTAACGGCGGAAGGATAGGAGTAGCTGCGCAGGCATTGGGTATAGCTCAGGCAAGCCTTGAAGCTGCTGCGAAATATTCAAAACAAAGAAAGGCATTCGATGCCCCTATTTCAAATCTGCAGGCAATTCAGTTTAAGCTGGCGGATATGATGACAAACATTGAAGCCGCGAGACTATTGATTTATAAAGCCGCAAAAAATAAAGACGAAGGAAAAAGTTACAGTAAAGAATCTTCAATGGGAAAATTACTTGCGAGTCAGGCAGCAGTCAGCAGCGCTCTTGAAGCGATTCAGATTCACGGAGGATACGGCTATGTCAGGGAATACCTGGTAGAGAGATATTTAAGGGATTCAAAGATTACTCAGATATACGAAGGTACAAGTGAAATACAGAAAATTATTATTGCGAGGGAAATATTAAAAGACTGATATCAGAATATCAAAATATTTGATTATCAGAAAGTAAAAATAATATTTGCAGTAAAGTTAATACTGTTAAAATTAGTTGCAATGGATGTAATCAAAGGGACATTAAGTTCGGTATTTAAAGGAACGAACCTGTAGCTCAATTCAAATCCATATCCGATTTTTGAGAAGCTGGATATGCCGACTGCGAATTCATAATTTGTTGTCCAGAAGTGATTCACATAAGTCTTTGACCCGAGATAATTTAATTCATCCTCACCTGAGTAAATCTGAGCCGAAATTTCCTCGTCAATATACATTGCTCCCCCACCGGCTCCAAAATAAAATTTACTGAACGATGACGTATAGTTTTTATAGAATGGAAAAAACTTAAACTTAAGATTTAAAGGCACTGCAAATAAGCGAGTCTGCAGAGGAAGATAAAATCTTTTTCCAAAGCTGTTGCTGTAATAATACCCGTTACTACTGACGGAGTTTGTAAAAAGATATGAGGGAGCCAATTCTATTCCAAACCTGTCATTCAGATTTACTCCGAAAAATCCGTCAATCTCCTTTAAAAAATCTCCCTTTGAAAGCTGAAAAAAAGGATAAGCATTTCTTGCAGCGGGGTTTGTTAAAAAAACAAACTTGTAGCCGATTCCCATATAACCCGTTGTATTCGTTGATCTTGTCTTGATTTGTGACGATGCTATATTTGAAATAAATAAAATCATCACTGCTAAAAGTATTTTTTTCATATTTGTCATTTATAAAATATACCTGCTTAAATCCCTGTTCTTTACTATGGAGTTTAATTTTTCATTAACATATTTTTTATCAATCTCAATGTCCTTGTTTTTTATTCTGTCAGGAACATCGAATAATATTTCCTCGAGCACCGTAGTAAGTATCGTGT
>JBBRTN010000431.1:0-2414 GCA_038244395.1 Ignavibacteria bacterium | reverse complement strand
TTCAGATAAAACAATGAAGGAACAGATTCTGAATTAGCTACTGCCGGGTTTATCCCTCCTGAATTTGTATGTATAATCGCTCCGTCAAAGCCGACAGCTGTCCCGACGAATTCATTAATAAAAGAGATCGCCTGCAGGTCTTTATTAATGCCTGACGGAATCGTGTCCCATGTATTTCCTGAATCCGATGTTTTAAAAATCTTTCCGTTGCTGCCGCAAATAAATCCTATTACGGAATTTACAAAGAATATGTCCCGGAGAAATAATCCCGGTATGTTTGATGTAAGCGCCCAGTTATCACCGCCGTCTGATGTTTTTAATATTGTTCCGTTATTGCCGACTGCGAAGCCGGTATTTGTATTCAGAAAATAAACTCCTCTCAGCAGATTTGTTGTATTCGGCGTCTGCTGAACCCAGTTAAATCCCCCGTTTGTTGTCCGAATAATTACAGCAGTATCAAACTGAGAACCTCCTACAGCAGTGCCTGTATTTGCATCAGTGAAATGAACCGAAAAAAGCATCAGTGTTCCAATGTTAACCGGCTGAACATTCCAGCTTTCACCTGCGTCTGTCGTTTTTAAAACTATTCCGTTAAAGCCAACTGTGTATCCAATGAAACCGGTTCCGGTTGGAGGAAATGAAACACTTCTCAAAGCATTGATTGTAGGATGATTGATCAGTGCCCAGTTAAGACCGGAGTCTGTTGTACGGAGAATAACTGATTCAGCAGCATTTCCGCCAACGATTATTCCGGTTGAAGAATTAATAAAATCCATTCCTCTTAGCAGAACAGTTGTATTTGGTGAAATGGAATTCCAGTTCGCTCCGCTGTCAGTAGTTCTTAAGATTACTGCAGTATTCGTTGCAGTTCCTCCGGCTATAACGCCCGTACTATTATCAAAAAAATGAACATCAAACAAAGCATCTGTTGTTCCACCCGCCTGAATTACCCAGCCTGTCTGAGAGTAGACACTTTGAAAACTTAAACTTAAGCAAACCATTAAAATAAAAATTTTCATATTTTTTTTAAATTTTTTCTTACCAGATTACAACTCTATCAACGGCATTTCTTATCATCGGTTCGCCCGGCTTTCCGTTAAATGCTTTCATAAATTCCTCTACATTAGACATTGTGCCTATGACTCTGAATTTTTCCGGAGAATGAGGATCAGTATTTACCTGGAGTCTCATTGACTGCGGTCTTCGATTAGTCGCCCAGACCTGTGAAAATGCGAGGAAAAATCTTTGCTGCGGAGTAAATCCGTTAATGAGAGGGACATCCTTTCCTTCGAGAAATTTTTCAAGCGCGTAATAGGAAGCAATAATTCCACCAAGGTCAGCAATGTTCTCTCCGAGAGTAAGTTCACCATTGACATGAAGTGAATCAATCACAACATATTCGCTGAATTGCTTTGCCAGTTTATCTGCCCGTTCTTTAAAATTTTTTGCATCATCTTCTGTCCACCAGTCATTTAAATTTCCTTCTCCGTCGTACTTTCTTCCCTGGTCGTCAAAGCCGTGAGTAATCTCATGTCCTATCACAGATCCGATACCGCCATAGTTGACTGCATCATCAGCATCCGGATCATAAAAAGGCGGCTGCATAATTCCTGCCGGAAATGTTATGTCATTCCTTGTGGAACTGTAAGATGCGTTTACGGTCTGAGGAGTCATTCCCCATTCGTCGGGATTGTACGGCTTTCCGATTTTATCAAGATTCAGTTTCGTATTATATGCAGCAGCTCTTTTCATATTATTATAAAAGGAACTCCTGTCAGCCTGAAGACCTGAATAATCTTTCCAGTCATCAGTATATCCGATCTTCACTTTAAATTTTGCAAGCTTTTTCAATGCTTTTGATTTAGTCTCATCGCTCATCCACTGATTTATTTTAATTCTTTCTCCAAATGATTCCTTAATATTTTTTACCATCGCTATTGCCTTGGCTCTTGTCTCAGGTGTGAATTTTTTTTCCACAAACAATTGTCCCAAAGGCTCGCCCATTGCCCCGCTCACAAAATCAAGACTTTCTTTCCATCGCGGCTTCTGCTCTTCCACACCCCTTAGAATTTTCCCGTAAAAATTAAATGTCTCATCGGCAAACGGAGAACTTAGTTTGTCCGACGCATAACGTATAAGATTCCATTTCAGATAATTCTTCCAGTCTTCTAAACTTATGTCTGCTATCATTCTGTCTGCTTCCTTAAAAAATTCAGGCTGCCCGACAATTATTCCTTTGTCAAATTTACTCTTATCACTCAATCCGATTTTGCTGAATAAAATATCCCAGTTAAGATTCGGTGTCAGTGCTTTTAATTCATCAAGACTCATTAAATGATATGTAGCTTCTGCATCACGCATCTCAACCTGCGTCATAGATGCTTTTGCAAGTCTTGTCTCAATATCCATAATCT
>JBBRTN010000430.1:0-2419 GCA_038244395.1 Ignavibacteria bacterium | reverse complement strand
TTTGAACAGCGGTGTTTATTATTATAAACTCAGTGCGGGAAATTTCACAGAAACTAAGAAGATGATTCTTATAAAATAAAAAATGACTGACTCTTTCAAAACGCGTTTTCGATATGATTGATTTCCGCCTGACCTTCTGAAAGAAATATACTCATCACATCAATGCGTAAATCATATTCATAATATTTTTCATTCTCACTTACAAAACCCATCGCGGCTTTTTTAATTTGATTCTGCTTTGTCGAGTTAACGGATTCTTCCGGCTCACCGAATTTCCTGCTGCGCCTCGTTTTTACTTCGACAAATAAAAGAAGTTTATTCGTTTCGTCTTCGAATATAAGATCAATCTCCGCGCGCTCAAACCTGTAATTGCTTTTTATGAATTTATATTTTTTTCTTTCTTCAAGAAAATTTTTAGCTATCAGCTCGCCGTTAGCTCCGAGACGGTTTTTATAAACACATTTCATTTTCAAACATGTCATAAGTTCCGAAATACTTCCTGCAGAAACTTCTCCTGTGAATGTCGCATATCCCGAATTGCTTTATCCTGTCATCATGCTCCGGAGTAGAGTAACCTTTATGCTTATGAAAATTATATTCCGGGTAGCGAAGGTGATAGCCGCGCATGATATTATCGCGGGTTACCTTGGCAAGTATGGAAGCGGCAGAGATCTCGAAAATCTTTGCGTCGCCTTCGATGATAGTTTCGTAGTTTATTTCTAATTGATAGTTGCCCGGAAGTCTGAAGTAATTTCCATCAATGAGGTATTTATCAGGTTTGATTTTCAGGCTTTGAAGCGCTTTGCACATTGCTTTCATCGTTGCCGCGAGAATATTTATCTCGTCAATTTCCATGTGGTTAATTTCAATCACACAGTATTCAAGACATTTGTCCGTTATCTTTACGAAGAGACTTTCTCTCTCAAACTCGGTAAGCGCTTTCGAATCATTTACATTTTGTATTACATAACCTCTCTCGAAAATCACGGCAGCCGCAACGACCGGTCCTGCCAGTGGTCCCCTGCCCGCTTCATCTATTCCGCAAATAAGCATTTGAAAAATTTTTTCTTTTAAAATATCCTAAAAAAAATATAATTGAAATATAATGTTAAATGTTCAATGTTCAATCTTCAATCTTCAATCTTCAATATTCAATGTTCCCAACATTATATCCCTACAACAAACTCCCCTCACCTATCAGGCTTCCGAGTTCTGATCTTGATAATGTTATGGTAATTGGTCCCACGGCATAGGCGGCTATTTCATAAGGATTGTAATAGAACTCCAGTCCGCCTTCTTTTGTGATTGCGACATTATAGTTGAATGATATCTTATTCACGAACAGGTCTCCTTTATCGGAAAGTTTATCTGTTGGCTTCAGTCCTTTCATCTGCCGGTATTTCTTATCAATAAGTTCATTGAGTTTTGTTTCAAAGCCGGGAGAAAGAAGATTTGCCAGGCTTAAAGTGTCACCGGTTTCTTTGCTGATATTGTAAAATGCTGTGAATGAATTAGGATGCGCTCCGCCCGTATTAGTATACGCGTCGGAAGTAAGGCAAAGTATTTTAGGAGTTTCACTATAGACTTTCAGATTATATTCCCAAGCCCATCCGCCGGGCATATCGGGAAATTCTTTCTTCGCGTCCTTGTACGACGTCATAAAAGTATCCGCCGCAGCCTCAATGGTTGCGGGACTTCCTTCATAAAACGCTGCGCCGGCCAGAACTTCCTTACCTATGAATGCATTCAGCTTCTCTTTTATTTTTCCCGAAACAGCTTCAATGTAAGTAATCTTAAAATATGTACAAGAGTCCGAATCCTTGCAGCCATTGACACTCCTGTAAAATTCCTTCGGCGAAAAAGTAATTATATCCGAAGCTGTATTGCTGGTTGTTTTTTTATTTTCGGTTTTATTTTCTGAAAGAGAACCATTCCCGGACTTTTGTTCACCGCAGCCGGAGAGATTCAGTAATCCAAGTGTGATTGCAATAAATAATATGAAGAAAATTTTCATAATGAAGAAATTTCAGATTTTATTTTTCAAAATTTTATCTTCAAACATATGTGATTCAATTCTATTTGTCAAACGAAAATTTGTGAGAGGGCAATTGCCGGCATTGACTCATAATTAATATAATCCAAAGGAGGAGTGAAAGCAGGTTTGAAGAACTCAAAATAGAAATCGTCTCAATCCCACTATGGTTCGATTAAAATTTGTTAAAGCGGGTCACAGTGGTATATACCAACGTACACGTCTCAATCCCACTATGGTTCGATTAAAATATCCAATAAAAAGTGGGAGAAGATGTATAAAGGCAGGTCTCAATCCCACTATGGTTCGATTAAAATATTTTTTAATTTTGATTTTTAAACATTTTATAAGTAAAGTCTCAATCCCACTATGGTTCGATTAAAATAA
>JBBRTN010000429.1:0-2419 GCA_038244395.1 Ignavibacteria bacterium | reverse complement strand
ATGTCCGGTTCTACCGAATAAGAGAATTTTTTAAAATAGTCGAAGCTGCCTGTACTGCAATTATATTTATCGAGCTGGATCGAACAATCTCTCAGACCCAACGGACCGTCGGCTTTAACCATGACTGTAAGATATCCGGTTGTAAATCTGTCGCTTACACCCACTTCTCCGTTACTTCCGTAACTCTCACAGAAGTATAACACGGGATATTGCTGCGCAAAAGCGTTTGCTTTAAATCCAAAAATAAAAAAAATTGCAAAAATCGAAAGACCGAGTTTTAATTTTTTCATTTAATTTCCTCTTTTATTATTTTTTAAAATTTTTATTCAAATTCAATTCTAACATTACCACTCGCTATTGGAGTCCCGTCTTTTTTGAAAACTGTAACCTTGTAATCACCTGATTTGTAAAATGATATTTTATCAAAGAAGAAATAATTTTTGTCAGGAGAAACGTCATAAGGGCTTGTATTGATAATTTCACTTCCGTCCAGAGATTCCCTTTCAATCCTTACGTCTACAGAACCCACACCAATAGGTGCAGAAGTCTTGAGCATTGCAGTGATATATCCTCCCTTTTGCTTTATAAAAAACTTATCACTCTTTCCAACTTCCTGTCCGTCTTTAGTGTATTCTTCCACAAAATATACCTGGTTTCCCCCTGTATTAGAGTTTGTGGATGATGATTCATTTTTTGTAGGTTCTTTTTTTGTCTCCTCTTTTTTCGAATCATCTTTAGAATCACTTGTCGAGTCCTTTTTCCCGCCGCAAGCTAAAATTAAGGAAATACACATAAATAAAGCCAGAGCAAAGCTAAAATTTTTAGTGATTTTCTGCATTTTGATTATTTTATTATTTTAAAAAAATTTTTTTGTAATTTAAAACTATCCTCATAGATATTCAAGTAAAAAAGTTCAAGGATATGTCAAGAGAACTTACAGAATGCGTCAGATAACCTATTGAAATAAAATCAATTCCTTTGAGCTTACTGTATTTATAAATGTTTTTCTGATTTATCCCGCCGGAAACTTCAATCTCAAACATCCCTTTGTTCAAATCAACTGCTTTTTTAATTTCCGGAATTGCAAAATTATCCAGCATTACCCTGTCTATAATATTTTTTCCGTTTGATATTACTTCTTTCATTTCTGTTAAATTTCTCACTTCAATCTCAATCTTCTCCTTTACCCGGCTCCTCTTTTGCTTCAAAATTTTCAGAGTACCGGACAGACCTCCGTTTGCCTCTATGTGATTATCTTTTACAAGAACCATATCATTTAGCCCGGACCTGTGGTTCTCTCCTCCGCCTGCTTTCACTGCTAATTTTTCAAACATTCTTAAGTTAGGCGTGGTCTTTCTCGTGTCTGTTATTTTTATATTTTTATTATTCAATTTTTTAATTAACTGATTTGTCAGAGTAGCAATTCCGCTCATTCGCTGGAGTAAGTTTAATGAAGTTCGCTCACCCAATAATAAATTTCGCGTGTTCCCGGAAAGTATTCCTATCACCTGACCTTCTGATACTCTCTCACCGTCTTTTACCCGAAACTTTATGCTGACATCTTTATCAATAATTTTAAAAACCAGTTTGAATATTTCAATCCCTGCTATTATTCCGTCCTGCTTTATTAATAATTCTGCTTTGGATTTAGAATTTTCGGGAATCAGTAAATTCGAAGTGATGTCGCCTTTTCCCAAATCTTCTTTTAAAGCAGATTCAATAAGTTTTCCCGCCTCTTTGAAATCAAAGTTCCTGTAGTAATTCATTTTTTATTTAGCAAAACATTAGTTGGTTATTTCATACCGGTTTTAATCAGTTCAATGAGCCTCTCCGGCGGTCTTCTCGGTTTCAGTTTTATAAAATTTATAAATGAATGAACTGTAAATCCCGTTACAATTATCTTATCCCCGACTGTTATTTCATAATCAATCTTAAATCTTACCGTAGGAATTTGCCGGAGAAAAGTTTTAATGCTCACTAAGTCATCATATTTAGCGGATGAAATAAATTTTGCGTAAGCTTCTATAACCGGGAGTCCGATGTTTTCCTTTTCAAGTTCAGTGTACGGATATCCGAGTTTTCTGAGAAAATCATTTCTCCCCGCTTCAAAATATTCAAAATACCTGGCATTATTGACTATGCCCATTTTATCAGTATGCGCATACAAAACCCTGTAATTTGTTTCAGTCTGTATCAAAGATTTCTTTATAAAATAATCATTTGAGATTAATTAATCTAAAAATATCTTTCCCGGATTCATAATGTTATTGGGATCCATCGTCTTCTTTATATTTTTCATCAATGCTATTTCCTGTGTGCCTAATGCAATCGGAAGATAGTTTTTTTGTGAATACCCTATCCCATGCTCTCCGGATATTGTTCCCCCCAGTTAAACAGTCAGCTCAAAAATTTCCCTGAT
>JBBRTN010000428.1:0-2425 GCA_038244395.1 Ignavibacteria bacterium | reverse complement strand
ATGTCCGATACAAGGAATGCACTGATTGACCTTAACGGAAACGGTATTCTTGATCCCGGAGAAAGGCTTGATCCTGATAAAATTACTACCTTCAGTACATCCGACTACGCTTTCTATTTAACCTATTCAAAAAAAACATCCGAACAGTTTACCTACGGAGCTAACTTAAAGATTATCAGAAGGAATATTGCTGAAGCAGGAGCCTGGGGTCTCGGATTTGATCTGGGCGCTTCATATAATCCTTTCGGCAGATTTTATTTAGGTGCCAATCTGATGGACATTACTTCAACATATCTTTCTTGGTCGACAGGAAAAAAAGAAGTCATTACCCCGACTGCAAAGCTTGGAACTGCCTATCAGGTGGATTTCTTAAAAGGAACATTCACGCCTGCAGTAGATTTTGATTTTCGTTTTGAGAACAGACAGCAGAGCGCAAATGCAAACCTGGGTCCTGTGAGTCTGGACGTTCATGCAGGTATTGAATATTCGTTCAGAAATTTAATAAGCATTAGAACAGGTTACAGTGATCTTGGGAATCTTACACTCGGTGCAGGAGTAAGACTGCCAAAGATAAATATCGACTATTCCTTTTCAAAATTTGACGGACTCGAGCAGCTCGGAAGCAGTCACGTAATTTCACTTGTGTTTACTCTTGAAGAAGATAAATTTCAGCGGAAATAAAAATTACTGTATAAATTTTTTATATAAACCTTGTTAAATTATTCAAGTTATTTAGCAAGGTTTTTTTTTATTTAAGAAATTTTTTTGAACATTCATAAAATTTTACAATAATAATGTAATAAACACTATGGCAGAAAAAATAGGCATTGCAATTCACGGTGGCGCCGGCACAATTCTCAGATCCAAAATGACTTCGGAAAAGGAAAGACTATATTCAAAAGCTCTCCAGGAATCTCTTACTGCGGGATGGGATTGTCTCTCGTCAAACAAGAGTTCACTCGATGCCGTTGAAAGAGCAGTGGAGATTCTCGAAAACAACTCACTGTTTAATGCCGGTAAAGGATCCGTATTTACAAATGAAGGAACTCATAAAATGGACGCCTCTGTAATGGACGGTAAAACTTTAAAAGCCGGATGTGTTTCTTCTGTCAGTAATGTAAAAAACCCCGTTTTTCTTGCTAGGAAGATTATGGACAACTCTCCTTTCGTTTTACTCAGCGGTAAAGGTGCAAAAGAATTTGCCGAAAAGATGAACTTACAATTCGAAGATGATAAATATTTTTTTGATGAATACAGGTATGAACAATATCTCAATGCAATTCGCGGCGACAGTGTTGAGCTTGATCATTCTGAAAACACAGATGGAAAAAAATTCGGGACAGTAGGCGCAGTTGCACTGGATTGCAATGGTAACTTAGCCGCTGCTACTTCTACAGGCGGTATGACAAATGTTAAATTCGGAAGAATTGGTGACAGCCCAATAATTGGAGCCGGAACTTATGCGAATAATAAAACCTGTGCCGTTTCTTGCACCGGTGACGGCGAATACTTCATACGATCTGTCGCCGCCTACGATGTTTCAGCCCTTATGGAATATAAATCTCTTTCATTGGCAGATGCCTGTGAAATGGTTGTACATAAAAAATTAAAAAATATCGGGGGAGAAGGAGGCATGATTGCCATTGATAAGGATTGTAATATAGCAATGACCTTTAATTCGGAAGGTATGTACAGAGCAAGCAGGAAAACCAATTCGGATATAGAAATAAAAATTTTTGATGATAATTGAGAGATGCAATAAAAATCAAACCTACGGAATTAAAATTTACTTTCCCTGCATTATTAAAAAAATAAAAAGTATAAATTACTCTTCATTCAAATTCGGAATATCACTCTGTTCGATAGTAACGGAGTTCAGTTTATCCCTGAATTTATTTACAATTTCTATTGCTCTCGGAATATTATCGGGGAGCATTACTAGCAGTTCATTCTTCCTGGCATTCTTCAGGGCATAATTAACCGCTTCTACTTCGTCTTCAATAATTTTTACCTGAATGTCAGGTTTCTCAGTGCGGACACCCTGTAGTAAGATTTCAGGAATGACTCCTTCTTCTCTTCCCCGAAGACTTTCATCTTCGCGAATAATTATATTCGTCAGCATTCTTGCTGCAACCTTGCCGAGATTGCGTATATCTTCATCTCGCCTGTCGCCTGTCCCTCCGATAATTCCTGTCTTTACCTTATTGGGAAGCTTTTCAACAAATTTTGAAAGCGCTTCCATACCTGCAGGATTATGCGCAAAGTCAATCAGGACAGTAAAGTTGCCTACATCTATCATATTCAGCCTGCCCGGAGTTTGTGTCACAGACGGTACAAATGATCCAAGTCCGAACTTAATATCCTCTATACTTACTCCGTGAAGTATATATGTAGAAAGTGTCGCAGCCAGTACATTCTGAATCAT
>JBBRTN010000427.1:0-2439 GCA_038244395.1 Ignavibacteria bacterium | reverse complement strand
AATTTACAAAAAAAATATAAATTTATAAAATGGAAATCACATTAGATTTAATAAAAGATTTACGTAATAAAACCGGTGCCGGTATAAGCGACTGTAAGAAAGCATTGCAGGAAGCAGAAGGTAATATGGAAAAGGCCATTGAGAACCTGAGAAAGAAAGGCGCATCAATGGCAGTAAAAAGAGCCGATAAAGTAGCCAATGAAGGAGCAGTGAAATCAAAAATTTCGGATGACAAAAAAACAGGAGTGATAATAGAAGTTAATTGTGAAACTGACTTTGTATCAAAGGGAGAAGAGTTTCAGAACTTTGCAGATGGAATTGCTAAAGCAGCGCTGGGCATAAATTCAGATGAAGTAGAAAAAATACTTGAAACAAAAAACGATAAAGGTTTGACTATAAAGGAAACCATTGACGAGATAATGGGGAAAGTCGGAGAGAAAGTCGAATTAAAAAGAGCGAAGATAATAAATGTTCCGGAAGGATTTGTTGCCGATTATATTCACTTCGGGAGTAAGCTCGGCGCATTGATAGGCATAAAAGGAACGCTTAGTGAGGAGTCAGATAAGCTCGGTAAGAGTATTGCAATGCAGGTTGTCGCAATGAACCCGATGTCAATAAGCAGGGATGAAATATCCAAAGAAACCGTTGACAAGGAAAAAGAAATTTATATGACCGTAGCAAAAAATGAGAACAAGCCGGATAAAATTGCAGAGACGATAGTAAACAATAAGGTAGAGAGATTCTTCCAGGACAATTGTTTACTCGAGCAGGAATACATTAACGAATCGGGAAAGTCAATAAAAGATCTTGTTGCCGGGTTTAATAAAAATAACGGTAACAATCTGGAAGTAGTATCGATGATCAGATACCAGTTAGGTGCAGCTTAATATTAATATTATTTTTTTAATTTTAATAAAAAATTATCATGGTACAATTAAATCCTTATCTTACATTCGACGGAAATTGCGAAGAAGCGATTAATTTTTACAAAGGATGCCTTGACGGAGAAATTCTCTCCATGAATTATTTTGGTGATTCACCGATGGATGTACCGGAGGAATCCAAGAAAAAAGTAATGCATGTCTCTCTCAAATTTGACGGAGGAGTAATAATGGCTTCTGACACACCAACCAACCAGGCTGTGAATACAGGAAATAATATTTCTCTTTCAATCGGACTGGATGACCTGAAAAAAACCGATGAATACTTTAACAGGCTGTCCGAAGGCGGAAAAATAACGATGCCTCTCGATGATACATTCTGGGGAGCAAGATTCGGAATGCTGCTTGATAAATATGGAATTCACTGGATGATAAACTGTGAATTAAAAAAATAAATTTTATTAACTCTTTCTAAAATAATCAGGCAGTGAAATATAAAAGAGTGTTGTTAAAGCTCAGCGGTGAATCCCTGATGGGAAATAAAAGTTTTGGCATAGATTCCGAAGTAGTGGAAAAAATTGCCGACAGTATATCAACAGTTATAAAGCTTGGAGTAGAAACAGGAATTGTAGTAGGCGGGGGAAACATTTACAGGGGACTGTCTGCGCAAAAGCAGGGAATTGACAGGGTGACAGGTGATCAGATGGGAATGCTGGCAACTGTGATCAACTCACTTGCTATGCAGAATGCACTGGAGAAGAGAGGAATTTACACGAGAGTCCAGTCGGCTATTAAGATGGATGAAATTGCAGAGCCGTTCATATTAAGAAAAGCATTAAGGCATCTGGAGAAAAAAAGGGTTGTAATATTTTCCTCCGGAACCGGGAGTCCGTATTTTACGACCGACACTGCCGCTGCGTTGAGAGCCATTGAGATCAAAGCCGATGTAATTATAAAAGGAACAAGAGTTGACGGAGTTTATGATTCGGATCCGGAAAAAAATAAAAAAGCTAAGATGTTCAAAAAGCTCTCATATCTTGAAGTGCTTGAAAAAGATCTCAGAGTAATGGACCTGACAGCAATTACTTTATGCCAGGAAAATAAATTACCTATTAAGGTTTTTAATATGAATGTGAAGGATAATCTGAGAAAGTTAGTCTCGGGAGAAAATATCGGAACTTTGATTTCGTAAATTTTTCTAATAAATAAATACAGTACAATGGTAAAAGATATTTTAAAAGGAACCACCGAGAAGATGGTCAAAGGAGTCGAGCACGTAAGAAACGAATTAATAAAAATCAGAACAGGGAAAGCAACTACAAATTTACTTGACGGTATAAAAGTAGATTATTACGGAACCCCGACACCGCTTGTCCAGCTTGGCAACATAAGTACTCCTGACTACCATACAATTACAATTCAGGCCTGGGATAAATCGGCGATGCCGCTTATCGAAAAGGCAATTCAGTCTGCAAACCTCGGGCTTAATCCTGCAAATGACGGGACACTGATAAGAATTCCTATTCCTACGCTCAACGAAGAAAGAAGAAAAGAGATT
>JBBRTN010000426.1:0-2442 GCA_038244395.1 Ignavibacteria bacterium | reverse complement strand
TGAATGGTGAATTTTACAGTTGAATGTTATTTAATATTTATCTTTTACGTTTTCTATTATTTTAAAAAAAATTATTTTAGGGAAAGAATTTATTAACATTAGCATAACTTGAAAAGCAGGACTACGAAGACAGAGGTAATCATCCCCTTATTGACAATGCTGTCGGACGCGACCGCAATATTTTTTGCTTTCTACTTTTCTTATCTTCTGAGGTTTTCATTCCCCCCGTTCGTGAAATTTTTTCCCATTACAAAAGGAGTTCCGGAGCTTAGCGGTTATCTCGAATTTTCTTTGATAGTCATACCCTTATGGATTTTGATTTTTCAGACGAGAAAAATGTATAAATTAAAAAGATTCGTTTTTATCTTCGATGAGTTTTTTATAATCATAAAATGCATATCTATCGGGATATTATTCGCAATGGCTCTGGTATTTATTTTGAAAGGGGACTTTCCGTATTCGAGGATTGTATTTGCCTTACTCTGGGGGATGTCAATTTTTTTAGTCACTGCCGGAAGATATCTTACATTAAAGCTTGAGAAGACTTTATACAATTATAATGTCGGGGTCAGCAAAGTTGCTATACTCGGTATAAATGAAATGGCAAATAAAATTTATGATAAATTTACCGCAGATAAATTTGCTGGATTTCAGGTGCTCGGATATTTTTCATATGATGATTCCCCTGAAAGTTTCCTGGAAGGAAAAAATTTTCTCGGCGATTACAAATTAATTCCGGCTACGATCAAAGAGTACGGGATTGAAAGAATTCTTATATCACTTCCTTCGGATAAACACGATATTCTTTTTGACCTTTTTAAAATTAGCGAAGGGATAAATGTCGAGTTTATGTATGCGCCTGATTTTATTGACATGATGACCAACCGGCTGAAAGTCGAGGAAGTAGACGGCATCCCTTTTATGAAGCTTAAATCCTTCCCGATGAATATCTGGAACAGATTTCTTAAAAGAACATTCGATATTACTTTTTCCCTTCTTATGCTCCTGTTTCTTTCACCACTGATGATATTAATTTCCTTCCTGGTAAAGGTGACTTCAAAAGGACCTTTATTTTATAAACAGGAAAGAGTCGGGCTTGACGGTCAGAAGTTCATGATGTTAAAATTCCGATCGATGAAGATTGACTCAGAGTTAAGCGGTCCTCAAATGGCTGCCCGGGATGATAACAGATATACTTCTATCGGGAGGACATTAAGGAAATTCAGTCTGGATGAACTTCCGCAGTTTATAAATGTTCTTGCCGGAAACATGAGCATAGTAGGTCCACGCCCGGAAAGAGAATTTTTTATTAACACTATGAAAGAATCAATTCACCGGTACCTCGAAAGACACAGGGTGAAATGCGGGATAACAGGATGGGCGCAGGTCAACGGAGCCCGCGGAACCGACTCATCAATGCAGACAAGAATTGACTATGATATTTATTACATTGAAAATTGGTCAATTGCTTTCGATATTAAAATTATTTTTAAAACAGTAAAAGAAGTTTTCTTTTCAAAGGATGCATTCTGATAAACAAGATTCATTACCCGAAAAACGAATGAGGCATTAAATGATAATTGCTGTAATCTATTTTATTCACGTGATATTCGCCGTATATGCTTTCTGCAAATCATATCAGAGCGACGGCTGGCTCCAGGCTTTTTTAAACCTGGGATTTATTATAATACTGTTTGCTGTTTCTCTAACTGTTTGTGAGTTGTTCGTAGGAATATTTATTTCTGATACCGGTTACAAATTGCTTATGCCTTCGAGTCCCGTTTTACTTTTTTTATTGAAAATATCCGGCTTCTATGCACAGCAGGGAAACACAATAACACTTACTCCTAAAGACAGTATTACGCTGATATTTGTATCCCTGGTTGAATTCTTTTTTTACAGATTTTATTTTAAAAAAGTCAGCACTGCAACAATTGCATTATAATTATATTAAATTTTTTAGAATTAAATAAATACAAAATCTATCGCACGATTAAGACCTTTCGCACATTAAATCTTATCATGAAGAAGAACTTTTTTTTATTTTCAATAATTGTTATTTCCTTTATCGCATGTTCGTTTTATTATTTAAATAAGAATAAAAAAAGTCCCTCAGAGACAAATTCAACAAGAGATATTGTACTCCAGTTTACTACATATAACGGCTATGGAAATAATTTATACCTGGATAATGTTTTAACGGGCATTAGACCGGTCAGCGATATTTCTGTAACTTCGATTCTGAATATTCCCTATGATACCACCTATTCGACACTACAATCCGGAACTGATACGGTCTCTCCGATGGTGACAATAAATAATCTTGGTCTTAATCCGGTTATTGATACGAATACTTATGTCTATCTTGAAATAGTCCCCGGCGGATATTTCGACAGCATAAAGGTGCAATCTCTTGGAGTCGCACAGTCTGCAGTCGAAAAG
>JBBRTN010000425.1:0-2457 GCA_038244395.1 Ignavibacteria bacterium | reverse complement strand
TAAATTCGGAAGTGACTCCGGAGTCATCGCGATATTCGGACCCGTCTTCAGCAGTGAGCTTGTAAACAACGCCGGAGCAGCGGCCTTCCATAAAATTCCGATTATAACGCCGACTGCTACATATAATTTTTTAGCTGAAAAAAACGAATATTTATTTCAGCTGAATCCAACCTATGATGTAAGGGGAGGAATCATGGCTAAGTATGCAATGAACGAACTGGGGATGAAAAATTTTGCAGTATTTTCTGAAAGCAGCTATGGAAAAAATTTTGAGGAAAGCTTTTCGGCAGAGGTAAATAAAAAGTCCGGTAAAATAATTTTCACGAAATTTTATTCAAAGGATGGTGATAATCTGACGGAAGAGTTTGAAGAGTTAAAGAATAAATTACTGGAGAACGAAAAATTTCTTGATTTCGGAAACATGAATACTTTGCTGATCGAAAAATTGAAGAAGATTAAGACTCAGACATCTAAGGCGGCAATAAATATTGATTCCTTAACAAGTGAAAGAATGCTTGTCAGCATATACAAGCTTTTCGGAAAGAGTGCAAACAGAATTCTGGATTCGGCGGGAATCCCATATAATTCAGCGGGTGATAATTCGAAGAAATATATTTTAGGACTGACTGATGCTGTATACATTCCTATTTCAAATCCTTCTGAAATTAAGAAAATAACGGATGCATATTATTCATCAGGAATTTCCCTTCCAATACTGGGGACGAGTGACTGGAACAACAGGGAAGTTTTAGAAGAAAATAAAACCATAAATGAATTATACTTTGACTCTGATTTTTATTTAGATGGTAATTTGAAAGCAGGCAAGGTCGATTTGACAAAACTCAGTGACGCCGAAATAAGGAATTATTATTTCGGCTATGACGGAATGAAATTAATTTTGGACAAAATTTCGGAAGGTAACAATACGAGACAAAGCCTGAATGAAGCATTGCAAAAGCTAAATGAATATAAATCTAGCCATAATAATATTACAATCAGGGACAGAACCAATCATGAAATGTCAATAATGGAATTCAAAAAAGGGAATCTGAAAAAAATAAGAGACTATATTTATTAATATTGTGCTATGAAAACAATTTAAGACATCAATAAATCAATAGTTTTGATTTTGGAATGTTTTTTCTTTATTTTGTATAGTTAAAAACTCAAAAATTATTTAATACAATCATATGGCATACAATATCAGCGATTTAAGTATAGAACAAAACAAACTGGACAATCCCTTACCCGATGATGTAATGGAATCCATTGAGAAGTATGACTCTAGTCTCCGGCAAATCAAGAAGAATATAATCAGGAAAAATATTGAGAAAATTTATTCAAATACTTATTCTACAATACTTAAAGCATGCATTCCTTCGTTTATTTTATTTTTAATATCTTTTTTTATCGGAGTTGCTGATGTTCCCTTTTTAGGGAATATTTTTGAATCAATATCTAAGTTTATCAACCCCGAGCAGCAGGTATTAAATACAAATATTCAGCCGATTACATTGTGGTGGTTTCCCGTTGTAACTTATGTGATATTTATTTTTTGCGCAATCAGGGCAAACATGGCATTAAGAAAAGAATTTATTGACAGGGAAGCGTCTGATGATTCTATTACAAGAATAATTGACAGGTACAGCGGTATTGTTGACGGCCTGGGAACGGCTCTGCCATTGCTCGGAGCAGCAATACTGCTTATCTCAATTGAAAAAGGTCCGGCGGTATTTTTAGGATTCGCAGTTCCTTTTGAAATCAAATCAATTCTTATTCTTGCAATTGCGAAATTATTTGATTCTGTTTTTGATGCTCTTGCATTAAATTATCAGGAGATTCAGGAAGGTGTAAAAAATGTAGAGAAGGCATACCAGTTCAGCCAGCAAAACAAATCAGTAGAAATAAAAAACCTTAATACAACTCATCCTCCTGCTCCTATAATTATAGAATCATCAGTTACAAAAGACCAGGTGGAAAAAATTTACGAAACCATGAAAGCTTCGCATGAGCTTGGATTGAATATTAAAGGTCTGATTACGGAGATAAGCAATTTAAAACTTCCGGAAGAAAAAACTCTGAAGGAACTTCAGATTACATCAGCATCATTAGGGGAGTCGGTAAAATTTCTTGGAATAACACTGGAAAATTTTAAGGACCCGAATGTAAGCAGGAGCCTTGAAAATCTAGTCACTCTTCTTGGAAAAAAAGGAAGTTAAAAATTTAAAAAGAATTTCTATTTGATTTAAACATGATTAACAGAAAAAACAGGGACGTAAAATTTATAATATATCAGTCGCTTTATATATTTGTAATTGCTGTGCTGGCACTAAAAGGCGCTAATCTTGATTTAACCGAAGTTGTAAAAAAGGATAATGAAAAGACTGAGGAGAAACAATATACAGATTCCCTGAGAGCAATGGTAGACTCACTCCTGGCAAGGGGAATAGTGCCGAC
>JBBRTN010000424.1:0-2478 GCA_038244395.1 Ignavibacteria bacterium | reverse complement strand
GTGTTACTCACAGAATTGCGTGGAATCAATGTGTTCTTTCATTCTTTAAAAATTTTTTATAAAATTAATTTATTTTTTAATATGAGGAAATTTATTTTAGACATTGATCCGGCAACGGGTGAGTTAATAGAAAAGATAAAATGTTCATCTCCGGGAGAGATTGCATCGGGTATAAAGCTGGCAAGGAAAGCATTTAAGATTTGGAGTAAGGTTCCGTTAAAGAAAAGAATAGCTTTGTTTAAGAATATTGCAAGAGATTTAAATAAAGAAAAAAAATCAATCGGACGAATGGTGACGCGGGAGATGGGAAAAGTATACAGGTCAGCAGTGGGGGAATGTGAAGGGACAGCTTACGGGATAGAAGAGAATATTAAGTTAGCAGAAAAGGCAGCAGAGACAGAAATATACCGGGATGGAAATCTTACCACTGAAGTTCACAGAGTTCCGTTAGGTGCAGTAGCCGTGATAACGCCATGGAATTCTCCGGTCGGAATGCCTGAGTCTTTATTGACTCCGGCGATTCTGATGGGTAACACCGTTGTGTTTAAGCCCTCGGAAAATACTCCTTTGACAGGAAAAGCTCTGTATGAAATTTATAACCGCTATCTTCCAAAGGGAGTGATAAATTTATTGCAGGGTGCAGAAGAAGTCGGAGAGATGGTTATAAATTCGGATATTGATATGGTTGCATTTGTAGGCTCACAGGCTGTCGGTAAAAAAATTATGGAAGCATGTTCAAAAAATTTAAACAGGCTGGTGCTTGAGCTTGGCGGCAAAGATGCGATGATAATTTTGAAAGATGCGGACTTAAAAAAAGCGGTGCCATATGCCGGTCACGGCTCGTGAAGAAATTCAGGTCAGGTTTGTGTTTCGGTGGTAAGGATTTATGTTGAAGACAAGATTGCAAAGGAATTTGAGCAGCTGGTCTTAGAGGAAGTAAAAAAATACCGGGTTGGCAGCGGATTTGATGATGTCGATATGGGTCCAATGGTAAGTGACAATCAGCGTACACACGTTTTAAATCAGATAGAGGAAGCTAAAAGGAAAGGAGCAAAGGTTTTAATAGGCGGAGAGAAAATTGATAAAGACGGATTTTTTATGCAGCCAACTGTGATAACCAATCTGTCTGAGAAACATGATATTATGGTAACTGAAACTTTCGGTCCCGTGATCTGCATTCAAAAAGTAAAAAATGCAGATGAAGCAATTGAAAAAGCCAACGACACAAAATTTGGTCTGGGCGCAACAGTCTGGACAAAGAATCTGGAGAAAGGAAAACAGCTTGCATACAGAATAGAGTCAGGCATGATTGGCGTTAACCAGGGAATAGGCGGGGTTTCAGGGACTCCGTGGGTTGGAATTAAACAAAGCGGTTTCGGATTCATTGGGTCGGTAGAAGGAGTAAGGCAATTTACGGTTCCCAAAAAAATATCTTACAAGAAATAATTTCAATATCACTTTAAATAGAATTAAGATTTCATAATTGCCTCTGCAATAGTTGTAGGGGCAATTTCTTTTAAATCATATTTTGAATTGAATTCAGTTTTAAGTTCATCCCACATTTTTCCAATCAGAGTCTGAGCCGGAATTAATTCATCGTCAATAATTTCCTCGCCTGCATTAAAATTCAGTTCACATGCAAATACTTTTCCCGGGTTTTTATAATCATAGAGCGGAGGTCCGAATCTTCTGCAGATCACAGGTCTTGCTTCATATATCATGCATGCGCCTTCTTTATCAAGAGCCGGACAGTTCATCTTAGGCTTTGAAAAATATTCTTCTTTGTTTGAATTCTCTTCATTCATCTGTGAAGACAATTCTGCTAAATAATTCTTAGCTTTATCTTTAATATCATTCCTGATGTCTTCCCGCAGATGTTTCATATGCTCCCGGATAAAATGTGCATCAGTCTCCGTAATGCGGAAAATCTGGGAGCAGCATTGCGAGCATCCTTTCGAGCATCTGATCTTGCCGCGGTATTTGCTGACATTCCTGCTGAACTCTTTTTGAATAAGTTCTGTAATGTCAATATATTTTTTATTTATACTGTCCTTATCCAAATACTTTTTATTTAAAATATGCATACTTATTCTTGTGTAAAACTCTAAAATGCAAGACATTCAAACCTGATTACCTTTAATATCTGAATGCAATTTTAAATAATACATTTCTTCTCTGTCCATAACTTGATCCGCTGAAGAAAGCGCCTTTCAAGAGATAAGGATTATCAAAAAGATTAGTTACATACACCGACGGCTCTAAGAACATTTGCTTTGATATTTTAAAAGTATATCCTCCCGATAAATCAAATGATACTGATGAAGACACATGAGCATCAGAATTGAAATCAAATAAGCCCGTCTTAAACTCTATGCCATTGGGGTTTCCGTTCGTTAAGCCGGAGCCGTATATTGCAATCAAATTTGCAAACCAATTTTGTGGCTGGTAGTTTAATCCTGCAACCATCGATAATCTCTG
>JBBRTN010000423.1:0-2478 GCA_038244395.1 Ignavibacteria bacterium | reverse complement strand
TTTTCTCAAACGGTTCCACAATCCCGTCTCGCCGTCTCCTATCAGCCACTCACCAACCATTTCCGGATTAAATCCGCCAACATCTATCAGCACATCTCTTTTTATATGAAGATTGCCTGCATTCATGTACAATCCTACTTCAAATTTTATTTCATCACCGTAATCTAATTTTCCAAGCTTCTCTTCATATTCATATATCCATTCAGGAGGCGTTTCATCCCATACAATATTAATCCTGCCCGCAACTCCGATAACTTTTTCATTTAATAAAAAAACTCTTTCAATTTCCCGCAGCCAGTCAGGACAAAGTATCCCGTCATCATCAGTAAATGAAAGGATTTCATTTTGCGAAGCCAGAATTCCAATTTGCCTTGCATATACCTGGCCCGGTCTCGGGACAAAATAATACTTAATATTTATTTCCGGATTCTCTTCAATATACTTTTCAATTACTTCTTCCGTATTGTCAGTCGATTTATTGTTAACCACAATAATTTCAAAATTCTCTTTGGGATAATTCTGAGTGATGAGTGAATCAAGGCACATAGGAATTGTCTTGGCGCGGTTATAAGTAGTAATGATAATCGAAAATTTCAATTTGTTCATGACAAATTTTTCTTACTGGTAAAATATTTTAATATATTGCGCCGTTTATATCGAGTGAGGTTCCGTTTATATAATCCGAAACAATCAGGAATTTTACTGCATTAAATATATTCTGCGGATCACCGAATTTTCCCGTGGGAATTTTCTTCCTGACAATCTGCTGGTATTCCTCGCTGACTTCGGAAATCATACCTATATCAAAATATCCGAGATTTAAATTATTAACTGTTATTCCCTTGCTTGCATTTTCTACGGCAATGCTTCTGGTCATTCCCCAAAGACCTGCCTTTGAAGCTGCATAAGCGCTGGTTCCCGGAATTCCGACTTCGGCAACTACGGAAGCAAAATTAATTATTCTTCCGAATCCCTGCTCCCTCATTAACGGCAGTACTGCCCTTATCATATTATAGGTTCCGGTAAGATTTGTAGATATTACCTTAGCCCATTCGGCCGGAGATGATTTATGAGCGTAGCAATTATAATTATTGCCTGCGCAATTTATCAGTACTAACTTATTTATCTTAGGCGCAAGTTCATTTATAATTTCTTCCGCTCTTTTAAAATCACATACGTCCAGTTTAAAGAACCCGTCGGTTTCCCCGGTAGCCCGGCTTCCTGAGAAGTAAGTACCATATACTTCTTCGCCTGCCTTCGAGAATTCGGAAAATAAAAATTTACCTATTCCCCTTGATGCTCCGGTTATTAATATCATTTATTTTTTTTTATTAAAAATATTATGCGAATTTCCTGATTTGCTCCTGACCAATTACATAATTAATGTCAACCATTTCATCAGGTAAAATAAAATCTTCACCATCAATGATCCTGCTGCATAAAAAATCCATAAATTTATTCCGGCCGGGAAATAAATAATCGAGGAGTTTAAAATCAATATGCAAGTCTTCCTTTATTGTCGGAAGAAGTGAAATCTGTTTTTGTATGAAATAAATATATGCGTACTTCCATGCTAAAGAAATCTTTTCCGTATCAAGTCTCCCGGTATTACCCACTTCACTCAAAAGCTGCTTGTATTGTTTTTTGTTTTTTGCATCATAGGTAAATCCCTTATCTGAGTAATGAGCTTCCCCCGCGAGTATAACAGGCTTTCCCTGAAGCGATAGCTCAAGTCCCCCCGTACCCATTACTGTTACTGCGCCTTCGAGCAAGCTGTAAAAATCAAGCGGGCTTATGTCATCATCCATTTTTACTACTTTAATATGCGGTGGAAGGTCGGGGAAATTATTCTCGATAAATTTCTGGCAGCCTGTTTCAGGATTATCATAAAGCTCTGACGGATGAATCTTTATCAGCCACTGGACATCCGTGACGTTATAGATTTCCTTTACAGTTTCGTAAAGCCATTCATCAAAACTTTTATGAATCATTGGAAAGTAATCCGAAGCCGCATCCCAGTTAATGTGAGTCATTATTCCCCAAACAGGTTTGTCTGTATTCAGTCCGTATCTTTCAAAGAAGAAATCTCTGTTGCCTTTATATTCTTTTAAAAGTCCTTTCATATCATGAGTAACATTGTTCATATATCTTCTTTCTAAAAAATTTTTCAGACGCTGTTCCTGTATTTCAGTAATTTTTTCTTTCCTTAATTTTTCCCACGACGCTTTACTTATAGTCAAAAATGTCTCTTTATGATTTTTGACAGTTCCAAAAAAGAAGTGAGCTGTCAGGTAACAGCTGATATATGAAATTATTGGAATGCCCTTACTTAAAACAACGCTGAGCGCCGGTCCCCAGTCAGCATATATTCCGTGTGACATATAAACCTTAGTAGGTTTGAATCTCCTGATTGCTTCTTCAGATGCTTCTGCATTAATTAAGACTGTAAATGCATACTCCTGCAATATTCTTTCAAGA
>JBBRTN010000422.1:0-2482 GCA_038244395.1 Ignavibacteria bacterium | reverse complement strand
CTTGCGAAGTTGCTTCCGTCGAACTCTGCATTATAGCTTCCTGCACTCTGCTTCTGATTTACTAAAGTTGCAACTTCATTTCCTAGTATGTCATAAACTTTAAGCGTAACAAAATTGAACTTTAATAATTGATAACTGATAATTGTTTTTGGGTTGAAGGGATTAGGATAATTTTGAGATAAGGAAAAATTTTCCGGAGTTAAATTAGAAAGACCTGTTATTGAACTCAAACCGTCATCACGAAATGATTCAATCAAAGCTGTTCTCCCATTGATAGTTTTCTCCCATAAAATCTTTA
Organism: Ignavibacteria bacterium; assembly: GCA_038244395.1. Classification (GTDB taxonomy): domain Bacteria; phylum Bacteroidota; class Ignavibacteria; order Tepidaquicellales; family Tepidaquicellaceae; genus JAGPCH01. The sequence goes on along the minus strand of JBBRTN010000422.1, from coordinate 2,184 downwards.
TCCGGTATTTATTTTGGTTGAACACAAGTTTTGTACTCGTATTTACAAAAGTTTCCGATTGGGAATTATCAACATAGAATTTACTTGATAATTCAGGCATTGGGTAACTTGCAATCACTACCTGTGTAGAGTCATTAACTTTTCTGATCCATGAATACAAAGTATAACCGTATGAATAAAAATCTTTAGTAATGTCTAAGTGAGATGAACCGGTGCCGCCGTAATTATCTCCGCCAAAATTTTCCGACTGATTATAAATCGAATAATTATTGTCTGATAAGATTGCGGAATAAAAATTTTTGTTTCCGAGTGTGTCATAATCATAATTCAATATGCTGTTAATTACACCATTGGAAAATCTTATGTTATTCTGAGAGCCCGGTTGGTTTATGATATTTCTTTGACCTACAGCTATGTCTCCTGAAGAGTTAACTTGAAGTGTGTTGAATGCAATTGAAAATATTGATGGACCCGTTTCCCTTTGGTAAGCCAGATAAAGTCGTGGCAACCCGTAAAATGGTTCTTTTGTCAATTCCGGTGAAAAACATTCCAGACTGTCATTTTCAGTAATGTTTATTTCATTCATCCATACTCCGTTAAAAGTATTTCGCAGGTAAATATCTTCTCCTCTTTTATATGAGATCAAATAATTTAGATTCCCGTTAACTGAATAAGAAACTATAGCAGGAGTAATTTCGTCGGAGATATTATCTGCAACAGGTTCAGGAATGCTCCAGCTGCTTTGATTGTAAGAAGAAAAATAAATATCCCAGTTGCCGTTTCTGTTTGACTGAAAAGCTACGGCTCCGGGATTATTCTCGATGGTAGTCGACTGTTGTGTAAAATATGCGACGCAAGGATTAATATTAAGAGAGACCTGGTCAGCCAGCTGTATTTCCGGGCTAAGTGAATTATATTTCATAAAGCGGACCCCGATTTTTGATTCAGCCTGCGAGCTCCAAATCTCATAGGAAAGAATACAATCTGAAATAAAGTAACTAACTGAATTTCCGGATTTATCGAACTGAGGATTTTTGTAATCATATTGAGTGGAAGATAAAAGTATGTTTGATGTGTCCGGATCCGAGGTCTGGGAAAAACAATACTTTGGAAGTACTACAGAAAATATAAAAACCAGTATAATAGCATATAATGTGTTCTTCATTTAGTCTTCTTTTATTTTTAGAGAATTTCAATAATATAGTCTTTATAAGTCTTTATAATCAATCTAAATTTATTCAAAATAGAATTGTAATAGAGTGCAGTCATTTTTATATTTGCAGCTTATAAATTTTATGAGACTTACACAATTTTTTCTTCCTACTCTGAAGGATGACCCTGCCGATGCAGTTGTTTCATCACATAAGCTCATGCTTCGTTCCGGAATGATAAGACAGCTTACTTCGGGAGTATATTCTTCGCTTCCTCTCGGGCTTATTGTTTTCAGGAAAGTCGAAAATATAATAAGGGAAGAGATGAATGCAATCGGCGGCAATGAATTTTTCCTGCCCGCGCTTTCCCCTTCAGAGCTTTGGGCTGAAACCGGGCGTCTTGAGGATTATGGAGATCTTATGTTCAGGATTAAAAACCGCGAACTGGTTCTCTGCCCGACTCACGAAGAAATTTTTGTGACAATTGCAAAACCAAATCTTATTTCTTATAAAGATTTCCCGCAGATATGGTATCAGATACAATCAAAATTCAGAAATGAAGAGCGTCCGCGTGGGGGTGTATTGAGAGGGCGGGAGTTTATTATGAAAGACGCTTATTCGTTTGATGCGACATGGGAAGGTCTCGACAAATCATACAATGAAATGTCGAAAGCTTACAGAAATATATTCACAAGATGCGGGCTTGATTTTGTAGTAGTGTCTGCTTTCAGCGGCGCTATGGGAGGAAGCGATTCACAGGAGTTCACGGCTCCGTCGCCTGTTGGGGAAGATAATGTAGCGGTAAGCGAAGACGGGAGCTATGCCTCGAACATTGAGGTTGCAGTTTCATTCAAAGAGAAAGTTAAGAGAAAAGACTCCGGTTTAAAATGCGAGGAGTTTCATACTCCTGATATAAAAAGCATTGATGAACTTGCCGTGTTTGTCCGGACAAATGATAAATCAAGACTTGCAAAGTCGAGAGTATTTGTAAATCAGATTAAAGAAGGAAATGAGTTTGTACTGGTGCTCGTCT
>JBBRTN010000421.1:0-2507 GCA_038244395.1 Ignavibacteria bacterium | reverse complement strand
GGATATTATCTTTCGCAGAATTATCCGAATCCGTTTAATCCAAAGACAGTCATCAGTTATCAGTTGCCAATTACCGGTTTTGTTTCGCTCAAAGTCTATGACGTTCTCGGGAATGAAGTTGCGGCACTTGTGTATCAAAAGCAGAATGCGGGAAAATACGAAGCAGAGTTTGACGGCAGAGAACTATCGAGCGGAGTTTATTATTACAGAGTTGAAACGGACGTTTTTTCAGAAACCAAAAAAATGCTGCTGCTGAAATAACTCTTACATAATTACATAATTGTTTTACCAAGCCCTGATAAGATTAACTATTTTGTCAGGGCTTGTTTTTTATTTTTTCAAAAAAAATTAATTTTAATTTCATTTCAAGGCACTGTTATATTTAGTAATTTATTAACCTTAAAATTATTATGACTGAAGAAAAAATAAAAGCGGTTCTGTCGGAAATAAAAGAACCGGTATTGAATCTTGATTTTGTGACTCTGGACTTTGTAAAAGCTATTTCCCTTAATGGAAATAATCTTACTCTTACACTCGGCATAACGGATTTAAATGAAAAACTCTTATCGGATACACGGAATAAAATAGCGGAAAAAATTAAAAAGGCTCTTCCTGGAACAGGCAATGTAGAAGTTAATTTTATAACTGGCGTCACAGAACATAAGAACGTAAAAAAATCGGCAGTTCTTCAGGGCGTGAAGAATACAATTGCAATCGCCTCAGGTAAAGGCGGTGTCGGAAAATCCACTGTGGCAGTAAACATTGCTGTTGCTCTTGCCAAAGAAGGCGCAAGGGTCGGGCTGATAGACGCGGACATCTACGGACCTTCGATTCCGCTTATGATGGGACTTAAAGGCAAACCCGGAATTACTAAAGACGGCGAGAAAAATAAACTTGTACCGATGGAGAAATATGGCGTGAAAGTAATGTCAATTGGTTTTCTTATGGAAGAGGTGACAGCAGTTGTGTGGAGAGGACCGATGGCTTCGAGCGCACTGAAACAGTTCATGAGTGATACAGTCTGGGGTAAGCTTGATTATTTGCTTTTCGATATGCCTCCCGGCACCGGCGATATTCAGCTGACTCTCAGCCAGACAATCCCGCTGACCGGCGCTGTGATAGTCACTACCCCGCAGGATATTTCGCTTGCAGATGCAAAGAAAGGATACGTGATGTTTCAGAAGGTAAATGTTCCGACACTCGGAATAATAGAAAAGATGAGTTACTATAAAAATCCGGACGGGAGCAGGGAATATATTTTCGGAAGCGAAGGCGGCAAAAAAATGAGCAAAGAATTTAATGTGAAACTTCTTGGCGAGATTCCCATAAACACCAAAATCCGGCTCGGAGGAGATTCGGGTGAGCCTGTGGTGATAGGGGATCCGGAGCTGGAGGAATCAAAGATGTTCACCGCGATTTCAAAAGAATTAATAAGAGAAATAAATTTAATGAACACGAGTTCGGCAAATAACTCAGATGTTATAATAGAAATTTGATTGCTTTTTTCAGGTGTTATAATTTTTTAATGTTACTGTCATTGAAGAGCAATCGTCTTACAAATTAAATTTAAGGAAATGAAAATCTATTTGTTAATAACTTTAGTTTTAGTTTTTATTTATGGGTGCGGTCAGAGTAATGGCTCTGATTCACCGGCTGATTCGGTAAAGGATTTCGTCGCAGCATTGAAGGAACAGAATGCGGGTAAGGCATGGAATTACCTGTCAAAGAATTCGCAGAAAATGTATAACGATATTGCAAAGAACAGGAATCAAAGCGGTAAAGAATATTTCGAGAAAAGCGTTTCAAACGTAAGCTCGCTCGGTATGATGGGAATGGATTTCCAGGTGGTTGATGAAAAGCAAGAAGGTGACAGCGCGACGATTACAATTAAAACAAAAGAACAGAATACATCTGAATTATATTCGATAAAGGAAGACGGAGCGTGGAAGCTTGATTATGCCAGGACCATAGAAGAAAGCATGAAAAAAGTGGAATGACTTATTTAATAAATAAATATAAATATAAATCAGATTAATAAAAGGTGGAGTTAACAAAAGAAAACGTTGAAGAGGTACTGAAGAGGGTAAGACCTTATTTGCAGCTTGATGGCGGAGATGTGGAGGTACTTAATATTCTGGAACACGGAATTGTACAGGTCAGGCTGATGGGTTCCTGTAAAAACTGTCCGCTGAGAATGATGACTCTCCGCGCCGGAATCGAAAGGGCTTTAATGCATGAGATACCAACTGTAAAAAGAATCGAATCAGTAAATTAATTTAAGATAAAAGGTTTTCGGTTTTACCCAGGTCTTTGAAAGACGCAGAGCCCGCATCGAACCCGGCAATAAATTCACTCCTGTCTTTTATTACATCAAAATAAATTTTTAGTATATCTTCGTATTTAACCACTAAATTTTTTTTGAATATCCTGTTTGAAATAATGTGTATGCCGTTAAATGCGAACGGGTTACTCTTATTTAAATTTAAATTTGAATTTGAATTTGAATT
>JBBRTN010000420.1:0-2511 GCA_038244395.1 Ignavibacteria bacterium | reverse complement strand
TTCATTCGGTATTACATCAAACTCTTCTTTTGTAGGTTCGATTAATAACTCTACAACCGGATATTTATACTTCTCTAATTTTTCTTCGACAAAATCTTCTTCACGGTTGCTTTGAAGTGTTTCGACTTCATTGGAATTTTCCGGATTTACATCTATCTCATCCGCATCTGCCTTGGATATTGGTTTTGTTACTAACTCCGGCTCAAGCTTTATCTCCTTGAATTTTTTATTCTTAAGTATCTTTTCCACCGGCTCATCATGCTTTGGCCTGTTTATCTCCGTCACCTTTATTAAATCTTCCTCTTCTGATCCTTCCTTCTGCTGCTGTTTCAAATACTTATTCTTTAAAATCCTTTCTCTCTCTTTCTTAAGTGCCTCTTCTACTTTACGGTCTTCAGGACTAATGTTTTCCTCCGTCAGATTTTGTCTGTTATTTTTCCCGGTAAGTTTGGCTTCCTTATTAACAATAAGCTCTTCCTTTTCCCTGCGAAAGCTCTCTTTGATTTTTTCAAAGAACATCTTAAATTTTGCAAGAGTCCTGATAATATTACCGTCAAACAGAAGCAATGAAAAAATTATCAGTGCAAGTCCGAAAAATACAGAAGCTCCGGCACTTCCGAATGTATGATAAAAAACTGACGCAAAAAAATCGCCTGTTGTCCCGCTGAGCCTTGAAGAAATATTTTCCTTTCCCGAGAATATCTTCAGCAAACCGAATGAAGATGCTAAACAAATAAGTATAAGGATTGAATAAATGCTGAACTGGATTGTTCTTCCTAATGGTTTTTTCCGGATGAGTGAAATTCCGAATGCAAGAAAAATGAAGGAAATAATTACAGAAAAATAACCGAAAAAATTATTTATAAAAAAATCCGAAGCGTAAGCTCCTGCGATTCCGAGCCAGTTATATGTGACATAAATGGATGAATATGCTTCTTTCCTGAAAATGTCAATTAATTGCAGCCGCTCCATTGTTGCCTGGTCTTTATCCGAATAAGAAATAATAGCAAGACCGAGGAGAAGTCCGGATACAAAAAGTAAAAATCCCAGTAATTGTTTTTTTAGGTCGGTTGAAATGCTGAGGTCTTCGCCGGTAGATTTTCTCTTTCGGAGAGCCGGAGCTGAAGTGCTTTCTTTGCGGCTTAAGCGTGATGCTTTGCTTTTTTTCATTTTAAAAAATTAAATTGGCAAATTTATGCTTCGCTTATCTTTTCCTTTTTAACGTCGTCTTGCTTTATGCCGATATTAACTCTTTTCATTTTTGATCTTTTATCAGTCTCGCCTTCAAACTGTTCTTTGAATTTAACAATGCCGTTCTTAAACATCGGAATGAACGGATAGGAATCCAGCTTCGAACAAATCTCCAGGTCTTCTCCGAAGCCAATCTGCGCAAGGTATTTTCCATGCTCCGATAAATTAAACATTCTCAAAATCTTTTCCTGAGAGGGAACGTTAAGCAGCATTGCAAGGTCATTGCATAAGTTCATAGCCGCTATTTCGGAATCCTTCATTTCAAGATTTCTGCCTGCGCTTAATTTAGAAAGAATCATTCCAGCACAAACCGCATCCTCGAGACAAAAATCGTTTAGCTTGCCCGAACAGATTATCGTGAAGTCCTCATCCACAGTATTAACATAATCTACAATGGCAGATATATTTACAAAACTGCAGAGCAGGCATGTCTTGGCAAACTTCGATTTAATTATTGCCAGAGTCCCGTTCGTCGTACTGAATATCAGTGATTTATCTTTTACTACTTCAGCCGAATATTCAACCGGAGAATTTCCCAGGTTAAATCCGTCAACTACTTTTCCGTTTCTCTCCCCGCAAAGAAGATTGTTCTTTGATCCCTTGGCTACCCTTACTGCCATTGCTATATTTTCAGTCGGGATAATTTCTTTTGCGCCGTTGGCAAGCGCTATGGTCATTGTACTTGTAGCTCTTAGTACATCGAGAATTATTAAATCGTAAGTGTTGATCGAAATTTGATAAAGCGCGTCCGCGCCGTTTATTGCGACATCAACCGCGTATGAATTTTCGCGCAAACCTTTGGCGACAAAGTTCGCAATTCTCGGATCGTCTTCGGCTAGAAGCACGCGCATATCTAAAATTTATAGCAGAAAAAAGATAAATACAGGATTAATAAAAATTTATTTGTCGAACGGAAGTTTTATAATTTGACAGGAAAGAAGCAAAAGCTATAATAACTGTTTGCGTTTTGCGCTGTTTGAAAGAAAAGTTTAATCTGTTGGCTGTAATGATTATCGAATTATTCAACGTGAAAAATTCGCCGCATAAATTTGAATTTTCAATTGCGCCGACGGAAATCGAACTGGAACAGGAAAATGTCAAATTAATTGACAACATAAAAACGACGGGCGAACTGACAAAAGGTATCGCTCAGATTGATGTCGAAGGCGTGATTTCAACGAAAGCCGAGATCGAATGCACGCGCTGTCTTGAGCCGACGAAAAAAGATTTGGAAATCCCTTTTCAGGCGACTTTTATTAC
>JBBRTN010000419.1:0-2514 GCA_038244395.1 Ignavibacteria bacterium | reverse complement strand
TATTTCATTAAAGCTGCTTCCGTTGTTAATCATGATTCTTAAATCTTTTGTGCCTGCAAGTTTATCAAGAAAATTATTATTGTTAATCTCAAAGCCCGGGAATAATTTTTTTAATGTTACTAAAATTGCGATTCCTGTTTTAACCGGTTCAAAAGTATTTTTGTCAGTTACATTTATATAAACGCCTTCGCAAAGTTCGCCGATAAATTTCGGAGGATTTGAATTACTTGTAATTGTTTGCGGAGTGAATGAAATGTTTTCAAAATTTACTCCGCCCAGGTTATATGAATTTAATTCATCGGCTAATTTTTTACCATCGCAATACGGCGCGCCTATGTATTCAAATGGCTTGTCAGTTCCCCGTCCTTCTGCGAAATTTGTCCCTTCTAACAGGCATGTTCCCAAATAGCAAACAGCCGAAGAAGGGTAATAAATATTTGGCGAAGGTTTTACCCACGGAAGATTTAAAGATGTGTAATCAGTTTCACGTGAATAATTTTCCATCGCAGAAATATTAAGTTTACATTTGCCGCCGAAGTATTCATCATTAATATAATTTGCAAGCTCCCCGCATGTCATCCCGTAAGCAACAGGCACGTCAAGAAGCCCGACAAATGATTTTTCATTTTCATCAAGCATAAATCCGTCAACATAGTTTCCGTAAGGGATCAATGGTCTGTCGCAGATTATCAGTTCTTTATTATTTTCCACTGCAGATTCAATGCAGTAGTACATTGTGTTTATAAAAGTGTAAAACCTCGCGCCGACATCCTGAATATCATACACCATTACATCAACATTTTCGAGATCACCCGCGTCAGGTTTTTTTTTAGAGCCGTAAAGAGAAACTACAGGAATGCCTGTTGGTTCATCTGTATAATTTTCATTTTTATCATCGCCTCTTAATCCATGCTCCGGAGTAAAAATTTTTGTCACAGTGAAAATTTTATTTAAAGAATCAAGAAATAAAACCCCGTCGGATAAGACTCCGCTCGCGTTTGTTATAAGCCCGATACGTTTGTCCTTTATTATGGACATCATGGATGAGTTTCTGCCGAGAAGGATTTCATTTCCAAGAATAATTTTTTTTTCTGCTGCAGGAACGGTTTTATTCTGAGGGCACATTACGGAAGAAAAAAGAAACACGACGGATAGAAAAAGTTTTACAGGCATATAAAATTTTATTACTTATAATTTAACGATTGAAGAAATCATATTAAAGTTAAAGAATTTTTTTCGCGTACATTAACTTTGAACTATGCCGTTTAATTTTAATATACAGTATTCAGGAGATCTCAGAAGTTTATGATTTTCTATCTTTTCTATCTTTTCTATCTTTTCTATCAATGCAATCTATATTGAAAATAACATGTGTATTAATTAATTTGGTAAAAATTTTCTTACCCCGGTTAATTTTAATCGTTTGTTAATATATTTACAAGCTTTAATAACCCAGATATTTTTCAAAATAAAATAAACCTTACTGAAAGAAATCCAATTAACAGATATATTATAAATTCATCAATGCTGCCGCAATTGAAATTAAATAAAGACAGCTCATTAACTATTTATATTCAGAAGGATTCACCCAGTCCCGCAAAAGAATCAAACTGGCTTCCTGCGCCGGACGGAGATGCTTATATAGTTCTGAGATATTACTGGCCAAAGGAAGCGATACTTAACGGAACCTGGAAAGCTCCGCCGCTTGTGAAGGTAAATTGATTTTAAAAAATAAAATTCTGAAGCTTAAGGCTTCGGAAGTTTATTTAGCAAAAGTATTTTCTATACTTAGCAATAATAAAAATTATTTTTCACTAATTCACTATCATTCCGTTAGAAATGTATTAAAAATTTTTCAAGTCAGCAGAAAGTTATTTAATTTAAGTCAGCAATATTTAGAAATAATCATTATCAAAACAAACAAAATTAAAAGCATGAAAAAATCTGAAAAGATTCAAACGACAGGTACTCCGGGTTCTCCGTTTGCCACTACAACAATTGATGGTAAGCAGCTTCCGAATCCTCCGTTTCCATTTGATGGAGTAATAAAACAGGATGCAGCAGATTCAAAACCTTATTGGCAACCGTCTATAGTTCCGCCGAAAGGCGCCCCGAATGTTTTACTTATAATGACAGACGATCAGGGTTACGGAACTTACGGCACATTCGGTGGAGTAATTCCTACTCCCGCAATGGATCGGATTGCGAAGGCGGGTTTACGTTACACACACTTTCATTCCACTGCGCTATGTTCTCCGTCACGCGCTGCATTAATAACCGGAAGAAATCATCACTCAGTAGGATTCGGTGTTATCGCAGAACAGGCAACAGGCTTTCCGGGATATGACGGGATTATCCCTCTAAACAGTTCATCCATTGGAAGTGCACTTAAATATAATGGCTATGCGACTTCATGGTTCGGAAAAGATCATAATATTCCAAATGTTCAAAACACTACAACAGGTCCTTTCGATCAATGGCCTGCAGGAATGGGATTCGAATATTTCTATGGAT
>JBBRTN010000418.1:0-2519 GCA_038244395.1 Ignavibacteria bacterium | reverse complement strand
GGAATGCCTGTCCCGAAATAATAAAATCAATGCTGTTGCTGTTGAGCCCGGTGTCTTCAGCAGTTCCGTCTATGCTGATAAAATTTTCTGCACCTTCAAATATTTTTCCGGCAGCTTTCCTCATTTCTTCATTAGGCTCGACAGCATAAACTTTATTTCCGTTTTTAATAAAATGCTCACATGATATTCCAGGACCCGAGCCAATATCGGCAACTATACTCCTTTCAGTCAATCCGCATTCACTGCTTAGAAAATTAATTATCTCCGAGGGATAATGAGGACGGTACCTCACATAGTTTTCTACCCGGTTGGAAAATCTGTTTACCGAGTTATTTTTAAATTTGGTTTTTTCTGACATAATGACTTTACCATTTTTTTATTTCAAATTGTTAATAATAAATTTCCTAGATGAAATCAGTCAAAGTTCACCTATATCTTCAAACCACAGCTTGGGATTTCTTTCAATAAACTCTTTCATTAAATTTTTGCATTCATCCAGATCAAGATTAATGACTTCTATCCCGTGAGACTGCATAAATTCTATTGCCCCGCTAAATGTCTCGCATTCCCCTGCAATAATTTTTTTTATTCCAAACTGTACTGAAGCACCTGCACAAAGATAACACGGCATTAGTGTAGAATAAAGTATCGTATCCTTGTAAACCCCTATTCTGCCTGCGTTCCGGAGACAATCTATTTCAGCATGAATAACAGGATCATTTTCCTGAACCCTCCTGTTATGACCTTTTCCAATGATGTTGTTATCTTTGACCAAAACTGAACCTATGGGAATGCCTCCCTCGCTCAGTCCTTTCCTTGCTTCATCAATTGCCGCCTTCATGAATTTATCCATATTGTAAAAATAAAAAATAAATAATCTTTTAGTATTTAAATGCTAAGTCCACATCCGTCCAAAACTTTCTTTGCATATAATTTTTATTGAAAATATACGGCTAACCAGATGCAAGAAGGCTCTGAGCTTGTTGATTCTACCCTGTGCTTTATATCCTTGGGAATCAGAAGATAATCTCCGGCTTTTAGTCTTTTCCTTCTGCCGTCTTCAAATGATAATTCTGATTCTCCCTGTAAGAGCATTACCCATTCATCCCTGTCCTGCTCAAGCCATTGATTTGGCGGGGTTTTCTGTCCGGTTGAAATTATTCTTTCTATTGTAATATTAGTAATATTATCACTGGAGACAATTGACTGGAAAAATTCAAAGTCGGTCGGAAGCGTTTGAGGCTGTTCAAAGAAATTTCCTTCAGCAGTGTTCATACATCAGATTTGATTAACTCAATGTTACTTCCCTACTATAACCGGCTTTGAATTTTTCTTTTCCTTCACCTGCTGAGGGACTGTTCCAAACACATAATCCCACAACGGATTGCTCACGCCATAAGCAGTATTGTCATCGGAATAATGATGACGCAGGTGATATGTCTTCAGGAATTTTCCGGATTTACCCTTCATATCAAAATGATGAGTTGCATAATGAATCGAATCATAAGCAACATATCCGAAAATAAATCCGGAAAAAATATTAAAATGATAAATGCCGAATAAAGAGCTGAAAAGGAAATAGAAAAAAACTGCAAGCGGAATACTTACAAGCAGAGGCATCACAAGACGTGTAGCATCTCTCGGATAGTCATGATGAATACCGTGAACAAGAAAATGAATTCGTTTTCCGGCTTCGGTTTTAGGATGATAATGAAAAGCCCATCTGTGAATAATATATTCCATCAGTGACCACATTAAAATCCCCGAGATAAAACCTGAAACTCCGTAAATGAAACCAACCTGCTGAAATCCGAAATAAGATAATATTATCATCAGCGGAATAAATACAATAATTGGGGTGACCGGATGTATGTGAGAAAAATATTCCAGGATTGGATTTTTGAACAATCTTATGGTTTCGTTTTTATTTGATACGTATTTAGCCATCTTAATTTTATTTTAACAAATTTACTCATTCTAAATTATTTTTAAAATGAAATTCTTATTCAGACTTTATTTCTGTTTATTCACCTGTCTTTGTGAGTCTTCTTTTAGTAAATCTCTTATTTCCGTAAGTAATTCCTCTTCCTTTGTCGGAGGCGGAGGAACGTCTTCCTTTTTGCTCTTAAACCTGTTGATCGATTTTACAAGAATAAATAATACAATAGCTATAATTGTAAAATTTATTATTGCCTGAATTAATTTACCGTATGCTAATTCCGCACCTCCGATCTTTATCGAAAGTCCGGTAAAATCAATTCCTCCGATTATTATTCCGATAAAAGGCATTAAAAAATCGGCAACTATGGAACTGATTATCAGTCCGAATGCACCCCCGATTATTACTCCGACTGCAAGGTCAATTGCATTTCCCTTTGAGATGAATTCTTTAAATTCTTTCAGCATAATTTTTTAATTCTTAAGTTAGTAAATCAGGAAATTAGTAAATTAGTTCAGACTACTTTTTAATTTTTGTCAGGAAATTTCTAACGCCGTTTTTACATTCATCTGTCATTCTG
>JBBRTN010000417.1:0-2528 GCA_038244395.1 Ignavibacteria bacterium | reverse complement strand
TTATTAAAGATTTCCGAAGTCTGAGTAATGCTTTAAGTCAGTGCAGCTTAGACTTCGGAAATCTCCGGTGGATGGTTAAAATACTTTCAAACGCCGGGAGTCAGCTAAATTTCTTCGAAGCAATGATTGCAGCTCCCGTCAATCCTGCCGACGGATCGGAAATCACAAATACGGGAGTCATTTCAGTCAGATAGCTGAGCCTGCCTTTATTAAAAAAGGATTTTAAAAAGGAACCGTCCTTAAGCTTCTCAATTATTTTGATTGGTATACCTCCTCCCAGATAAACCCCACCGGTAGCTTTGAAATTCAAAACCATGTTGCCTGCCTGAGCTCCGAGAACTGAAGAAAATATATCCAGCGCTTTTGCAAAAATCTCATTTTTATTATTTAATCCTTCTTCGGAAATTACGGCTGCGGCGTCTTCATTATCAATCCTGCTTAAAATTTCTTCACTTACCTCAGTATAATTTATCTCTTTGAGAAAATTAAAAATATTTATTAATCCCATTCCCGATGCAATTCTTTCGTAACTCACATGTCCGAATTTATTTTTCAGATATTTTAAAAGTTCGGTTTCAATTTCATCCGATGGCGCAAAATCAGAATGCCCCCCTTCTGTTGCAATCACAATCTGAGCCCCGTCTAAATTTACCAAAGCTGCCTGCCCCAGTCCGGTCCCCGGTGCAAGTATGACTTTGTTTTTTCCGGTTTCCTGATTATCTCTTTTATAAAGTGTTATCAAATCCTGATCTGTCAGCAAAGGTACAGCATTGGCAATTATTTCAAGATCATTTGCCAGAATAAAATTTTTGATATTTAACTTTCCGGACAAAGTCCTTTCGTCCGGCTGCCAGTTTAGATTTGTCAATATGGCTCTGCCATCAATGACAGGACCTGCTATACCTATGCAGGCTGAATCTATTTTGTAAGTTTGATTTTTATCCTTTACATCATGTGAATTTAAAAGGAAAGCAGATATAATTTCTTCGAGTGAGGAAAAATTTTTATTGAAATATTTTTGCGAAAAGATTTTTTTGAACCCGCCGTCTGCATTTTCAAACAGAGCGAGTTCTGTCTTTGTACCTCCGCAGTCCCCGGCTAAAATCATACTAATTTTATTGATTTACAAAAACCGTTAAAACGGTTTTTCGCCCGTGTTAAATCGTCATCTCTAACGCTCGAGCTTACCTGCAGCATCTTCATCCAGATACCAATCCGCATCGGATCCGATATGCGCCGCCGGATATTTCAAATAATCATTTTTCGTCTCTAAAATATCCGAGACTGTTCCGGCTTTATCTTTTCCGGTTATTAAAAAATAAATTCTGTCCGCATTATTAATTACTTTTCCCGTAAGAGTAATTCTCTTCTGACCTGTTTCAGGATGCACAGCTACAGCACATAGTTCATTTGAATTCAAAAGATCCATTTGATCAGGGAAGATCGAAGCCGTGTGACCGTCATCACCCATCCCGAGTAATATCAAATCTATTTCAGGAATTTCGTTTTTTAATCTCAGGTGCTTTTTCAGATCTTCCGAATATCGAAGTGCTTCTCCCGCGGGGTCGCTATTGCCGAAAATCCTGTGAACATTTTCTTCGGGTATGGGAATATTTCTCAGTAAAATTTTTTCCGTCATTCCGAAATTACTCTGTTCATCATCAGGCGGAACGCATCTTTCATCTGCCCAGAAAAAATTTACTTTCGCCCAGTCAATATTATTTTTATAATTTTCTGACAGAACTTTAAATAAAGCCATCGGAGTATTTCCTCCCGACAATGCAATATTAATTTTTCCCTGTCTTGTGATAACACCCTCGCAGATTTTTTTAAACTCTTCTGCAAATGATAAGGCAAGTGTCTGCGGGGTGTTGAATATTTTTATTTTCTCAGTTTGTCTCAGTTTGAATAATAGGTATTAAATATATAGAATTAAAATAAAATAAAATAAACCTGAATCTGAAATTACAAAACTAAGCGTTCATTAAAGTTCACAATATGTTCCGTCGTCAGCAAGATTCTTGCAGGGATATCTCCATTTAAAATCCTTACCTGCAATCAAATCATCCGCACAATCCGGTCCCCACGTGCCTGCCGGATATCCATATACCTTTATATCCTTATTTTTCTTCCATGCATTGAGTACAGGCTGTATAAAAGTCCAGCATGCTTCAATTGCATCGGCTCTGATAAATAATGTCGCATCGCCGAGCATACAGTCGAGCAATAATTTTTCGTAAGCGCTCGGCAGTTTTATATTCAGCAAATCAGTATAATGAAAGTCCATATTTACATTCTGAACTTTAAATTCAGTCCCCGGAACTTTCATAGCAAACTTAATCAGTATTCCTTCATCCGGCTGAATTCTTATTACAAGAGTGTTGTATGATTCTGCTATGTCTTTTCTGCTTTTGAATAAATGATATGGAGTCGGCTTGAAATGAATTGTCAGTTCAGTAACCCGTGTCGGCAATCTCTTGCCTGTGCGGATATAAAACGGAACACCTCCCCATCTCCAGTTGTCAATA
>JBBRTN010000416.1:0-2532 GCA_038244395.1 Ignavibacteria bacterium | reverse complement strand
CTGTGCTGAAGCTTGGAAGATACTGCGCCTACAGCGGTGATGTAAATCATGACGGGATTATTGATATAACAGACCTTGGTTTGATTGATAATGATGCATTGAATTTTGTAAGCGGATATATTAATACTGATGTGAACGGCGACGGAATAGCAGATATTACTGACCTTGGTATCACAGATAATAATAGTTTTAATATTGTAACAGTCGCAAAACCGTAAGTAAGTAAATTGTTTTCATTTCCTTTCCTTAAAGAATACCGGGAGATATTTATAGCTTCTCCCGGTGTTTTTATTTTAAAAAATAACTTCGCTATTTATTCTTCAGCAGATTCTCTTCCGTGTATTTCAATCTTCAGTTAAATTCATATTTATTTTTTTCCCGCTCAAATATTTTTTCCTTATTCATTAAAATTTATTAAAACAAAAAACCCCGCAAAGAAAAAACGCAATGCGGGATTAATTAAAGGAAGAACAAATATGAAAGAACAATTGCCGGCGAGCGCCGGCTGATGTAAAATAACAAATTTTAACAAACAAAAAAATGAAAACTTCCGGTTACATAATTTTTTTTTTACTAATTTGTAAAAAGACTAAATAAAATTTAACTTCTTTCGGAAAAATGTTGATAGGATGATGCTTATACCGTATCAGGCAGTTCTCTTTAACCCTTCGTCCAGTTCATCACATTTCTCAATAACCCAGTCTCTGTTGGAAATTTCGTTCACAAGATTTTTTTTAATCAGATATTTCGTCATCGGTTTGTGAGATAGCCTGTAGGTAATCATTTTCTGAACAGTCATAATAAATGCTTTCAGCTTTTTTATCAGAGAGTCTGACAAGAGATCATTATTTTTAAGGAAATGCTTGTAAGTGTCTATGAGTGATAAGGCGTTTTCAAAAAGCCCCAGCTCATAATATGTCATAAGCATAAGAGATTTTATATCAACTTTCAGCATGAAGTGAGTCAGCTGAACTTTCTGAAAATTCCGTAAAGCCTGGTCATACTTTTTCCTGTGAAAATAATACTCTGCCATGCTGTAATAATACATATTCATCATCCATTCGGGGTTTAGCTTTTTATAATGCTCTTTAATGAAATTTAAAGTCCATTTATATTTTTTTAATTGGAGACCCTGTTTTAATGTAATTCTGAAAAGTTCAATTGGAAGATAAACATTAAAAGCGGATTTATAATATTCCTTAAGCAGAATGTATTTATAAATGCTGAAGAGTTCGTTTTCAAAATTAATTGATGTATTGTTTTCTGTAAGTTTCATCTTGCAGTAAGTTACGAGTCTTATGAATTCGGTATGAATTTCACCAGGGTACAGAAGGGAGGCGTTTTTCAGAAGCATATTCTTTGAACGTATATAATTATTTTCATTTGAAAAATCTGCGAATAGCCTGTAAAAAGAAAGATTTAATTCAAGCATGGCAGAGTAACTACTATTTCCTGAATTTGATATTATAAATTCCATCAGTTTTTCATAATTAATGAATTTAAATAATTTACCAACAAAATTGTTTTCCCAGCTGATATTAAATCCATAATTTCTGGAAACAAGCTCATCGAAGTGAACTCTTAACTGTTTTAAAAAATAAATACTCAGTGTTTTTATACTTTCTGTTAAAAAAGAAATATTCTGGGAATTAAAATTTTTATTTGACTTTGGGACGAATGTGGTCAAATGATTGGACTTAGCTGTGCTCAGAAATGAGAGATGTAAAAAATAATCCGCATAATCCGTAGTCTCCATCAAATATTTTTCCGCATTTTCAATGTTCTGCTTTAAATATTTCGGAAGTTTTCTCAGCATGAACTGATTACGGAGACCTTCATCACATGCAATTCTATTTCCCATAGTATCTTCAATAATTAAAAATTTTTCCGCGAGTGAACTCATTTCAAAAAAAAGACTCTTAAATGTAGATTTATTAAAAGTAAGCCGGGGATTTAATTCCCGGTACAGGTTTTCCTCGCTGAGATTTTTCGAATCGAAATTGGGATGATACTTTATAAGAATGTTGTAGAGATTTTTGATCTTCACGCTTTCATTAAAGTACGGTGACTGCAGAAAAAGATCGAAATTCCTTATCTCCTGTTTTGAAAAAGTCTTTAATATCTCAATAATTTTGTATTTCACTTCCCATTAATTATTTTTTTAGATAAACTTTTTTCAATTAAATTTTATGCTAAAATATCGAATTAATTTGCGTTTTTCAAGCATTTTTAGAAAAACATTTTAAAACAGTCCTTCAGAAGGAGCAACTTATTTAATAAAGTTTCTTTGTAATGAATGATGATTATTCATATGTTGCATAAAAGTTTTTATTTAACAGCAAATCATTTCTATTCTTAAATTAAATTTAAATTAAATATTAATTAAATATTGAGTCTCATATTATTCTTCGCACCTGATGTTACCCCAAAGACATTTGACTGCGTGAATAATCTGATAAAGCCCGGCTGACATTATCGAGTCAAATTCTGACGGCATAATTCAATCGGTGAATGCCTGCACTGCCCTCCATT
>JBBRTN010000415.1:0-2572 GCA_038244395.1 Ignavibacteria bacterium | reverse complement strand
GATCGCCTTCAACGATAAATCGATGAGAGGTGATCAGGCTCCTCAGGATTTTGATGAACTTGTCACTCCGAAATGGAAAGATAAAATCGTCATAAGAAATCCAATGGCTTCCGGCACTATGCGTGTTATATTTTCAGCCATCATTGCAAACTCAATAAAAACAACCGGCAGTGAAGCGCAGGGATTTGAATGGCTGAAAAAATTAGATGCGAATACTTCGACGTATGCTGCTGACCCCGCGCAAATGTATATCAAGCTTGCCGGTAATGATGCTGTTACATTATGGAATATGCCCGATATAGTCCTTCAGAAAAATTTATATCAGTATCCTTTCGGATATAATTTTCCTCTGACCGGGACGATTGCATTAACCGACGGTATTGCTATCGTCAAAGGTACAAAGAATCCGGAGCTTGCAAAGGAGTTCTATGAATTTGTAACTACAGACGAAAGCCTGGAAATACAGGCGGAAAAATTTTACAGGATCCCTGCCAAATCAGGAATCCCTGCCAATATGCTTCCAAAATGGATGTCGGAAGTGAACTACCTTCCCATGGATCTTGACTGGGAATTAATTTCAGAAAAAGAATCTGACTGGATGAAGAAATGGGACACCGAGATAAAAGGGAAGTCAAAATAAAAACTTATTTCTTATTAACTATTTTTCTGCCCGGAGTAATTAAAAATTTAAATCAATAAAAATTAATTTAACTTTTTTTTTAACCCGGTAAAATTATATCCTTTATGACTTTAGTCTTCAAATAGAAAATGACAATTCTTGCTTTAAAAAACATATCAAAATCATTTGCATCCCAAAATGTATTAAATAATATAAACTTTGAATTAAACCGGGGCGAGTTTTTTTCAGTGGTTGGTCCGAGCGGCTGCGGAAAGACTACTCTGCTCAGGATCATTGCCGGGCTTGAATCTCCCACCGACGGACAAATTTTCATTGATGGAAATAATTCGACTGATTTAATTCCGCAGAAAAGAAAGATTGGAATTGTTTTCCAGAATTATGCTCTTTTTCCAAATATGAGTGTTTTTGAAAATGTTGCGTACGGACTTGAGGTAAGAAAATTATCCGCAGAAAAAATAAAAGAAAAAGTTTATGCTGTTCTTGAAAAAGTAAGGATGACGCACAAGACCGGAATTAATGTAACAACACTAAGCGGCGGCGAGCAGCAGAGAGTTTCACTAGCAAGAGTAATAGTCACTGAACCGGCTCTGCTGCTCTTCGATGAGCCGTTATCAAACCTGGATTACGCCCTTCGTCTCGAAACCAGAAACGAAATCAAACGACTGCAAAGAGATATCGGTATAACATCCGTGTATGTTACCCATGACCAGTCTGAAGCTCTCGCTCTGTCCGAAAGAATAGCTGTATTGAACAAAGGAATTATTCAGCAAATTGGTACACCTTATGAAATTTATTACCGTCCGGAAAATATTTTTACGGCAGAATTTATAGGACATTCAAATTTTTTTGATAAGAGTTCAGCTGAGGAAATTTTTAAAATTAATATTAATGCAGACGAATTACTTTCTGTCTTTCCTGAAGAATTAATTCCCGTAAAGATCTCTGATAAAAGCCCGGAAGACAAACAAAGCAGAGCAAAAATTACTGACATTCAGTTTACGGGATTTTCAACGGAGTTTTTAATAAGCATAGACGGAAAGCAGATCAGATCTCTTCAGCCGACGGCAACTGAAAACTCAGAATTCAATATCGGAGACGATATCGGACTTGAATTAATTTCAAAGAGCATACGCAAACTTAAAAAATGAATTCTAAAAAAAACTTATCGCTCCTGAGTATTTTTCTTTTGGGGTTAATATTTTTTTTTATCGCAGGATATATTGTTTACCCGCTAATATCATTAACCCGGGAAGGCTTGATGTTCTTCAAATCGGGCTCATCTCCGGATACTTTTTATCAGACTGTATTCCTCTCAATTTTTAATTCAGTTCTTTTGTCCGTAATTACTGTTGCCGGAAGCGCCGTCATCGGGATTTATCTGGCATACATTTTCCAGCTCCGGAGATTTCCGGTAAAAAATTTACTTTTTACGCTGCTGCTGATACCCATCGCTACACCGCCATTGGTGGGGGTTGTCTCCTTCCTTTTTTTATTAAATGATAACGGGCTGCTTACGAAAATTATTTCACAGCTTTTCAATTTGCATTCATTCCCGTTTAAGTTTGAAGGATGGTCTGCAATTATCATTGTTCACATTTATTCGTTCTATCCGTTTTTCTTTTTATTCGTTACGTCAGCATTAAAAAAATTTGACGCAAATTTAATTGACGCTTCTCATTCTCTGGGCGCATCCGGGAGAAGGACATTTACTAAAGTTATTCTTCCTCAATTAATTCCGGCAATAACCGGTGCTTCTCTGATTGTTTTTATGGCAAGCATGGCTTCCTTCTCGGCGCCCTTTATTTTCGGCGGGTCAATAAGATTTCTGACGACAGAAATTTTTTCAGCAAAAATAAACGGGGATACTTCGGTCGCTTCTTTATTATCCATCATACTGGCAATAATCTCACTTGGGTTTTTAATGCTGTTAAG
>JBBRTN010000414.1:0-2573 GCA_038244395.1 Ignavibacteria bacterium | reverse complement strand
GTAATTTGTATTAAAGTAATTATTTGTAAAACTTATTTTTAAAGTTTGAAAAATAGATATAAAAAATCAATTAATCAGTGTAAGATTGGAGAAAGATTAAGAAAGATAAGTTTTTCATTTTGCATGTAAATTTTAGATTTGGGTTTTAGTGAGTGAGAGTCGGGAGAGATTAAATTAGTTT
This sequence comes from Ignavibacteria bacterium, assembly GCA_038244395.1. Taxonomy (GTDB): domain Bacteria; phylum Bacteroidota; class Ignavibacteria; order Tepidaquicellales; family Tepidaquicellaceae; genus JAGPCH01. The sequence continues at coordinate 2,392 of JBBRTN010000414.1, read as the reverse complement.
CGTCAGGACGGAATGTGGAATAGAAATAACATGCACCTTTGGATTTTGTACCTGTGTATAAATAAAAAGATTTATAATATGATAAATTAAAATCTTAGTTTCAGAAAAGTAATTTATTTAAATTTGTATCATTATTAACTTAGATTAACTTAGCTGCTTTGCCTGAGGTAAAGCCGGTTAAGAAATTAAATATCTGAGCTGGCTGATTGAGCTGTCAGCTCTTTTTTAAAAGCTTTAAAAAAACATTACGAGAAAATTGAAAACCATTTTAATTATATTAATATTTAACTTTATTCTTACTGGCTTTTTAAGTGCGCAGGGGCTTGATACACTTAAAGGCGCATCGCCATTTACTTCAGGACATTACATTCCGGGAATTTGGGACATACGCGATTTTGCCACTCCGGCTCCGGGATTTTATGTGCTTGACTATAATGTTTTCCTATCAGGGAAAAAATTTTTTGACAGTGAAGGTAATCAGGTAACTGAAATTGTCCGGTCTAACAGCAAGACAACTCTGGATCTTGATTTGAATGGATATGTAAATGTTCCTACTTTTTTTTATGCCTCGCCGTTCAAAATTCTGGGAGGTACATATATGGCAGGAATAACTCCTCCTTATTCTACTGTGAGCAGTGATGTCGCTTATGATGCCATAGCAAAAGTTTTGAGAGACACGGTGACTAAGTCCGGAAGCATTACAGGTAACGTCAGCGGATTTAGTGACATGACATTTCTTCCATTCGGGCTGAGCTGGGCTTCGGATATTCTCAACTTAACGTTAGAATATTCTCTTGTCGCGCCAACAGGGAAATATACTCCGGGAGGAAGTGATAATGTCGGTCTCGGATACTGGACAAATACCTTTCAGGCGTTTGGGTATGTTTATCCAATGAAGATAAAAGGTAAGACCAGTCAGGCAATGGCAATTGTGACTGCTTTGACATATGAAGTGAACAGTAAAATAACCGGAGTAAATGTATCACCGGGAAACCGCCTTACTATTGAGTACGGCATCAGCCAGTATTTGAGTCCGCTAATTGAAATTGGAATAATGGGAGGAAATAATTTTCAAATCACGAATGACAAAGGAAGCGATGTATTTTGGAATCCTTCGGTCCTTGACCAATTGAGCTATGTTAGTTTCCAGGCAAGCGGATGGCCGATAGCTAACAAACTTTACACCTCAATCAAGTATAATGTTGATTACGCAATGAGGCAGAGAATAAAGGAACATATGATACTGCTGAATATAATTTATGTAACAGGATGGCTGACAGGAAAACATTCAAAGTAGAGTAAGCATAAAAATTTCTTACATGGGTTTTCACACGTTGCGTCATGAGGGAAGTCCAGACACTACATGTTAAAATTTAAATTTTAAAAACAAATGAAAACAATAACTCAGGAAAATGACATAACAGTATTCGGTGTGAAAGCTGAAACTTTTCCGGAAGGAATAACGGCAGCATATAATAAGCTGAACGAAATTTTGCCTGACATGTCCGGACGTCAGGTCTATGGACTTTCATGGATGGAAGATGACAAGATTATTTATTATGCTGCCATCAATGAATCCGAACCCGGGGAAGGTGATAAGCACGGATGTCTTACGAGGGTTCTGAAAAAAGGGAATTACATTTCAAAGACGATAAACGAATTCATGGATCACATTCCGGAACTCGGAAAGACATTTGAGGAAATGTTCCGGACTTATGACTACGATCCGGAAGGCTGCTGTGTCGAATATTACTTTAATGATAAGGATGTCGAGTGCAGATTAAGATTAAAATAAAAGACTAATCAAAAAATAAAGCTATCCCTTATTTCCGAAACTGTTACTTTACTTATTTATCTGCTCAATCATTCTCTTTGAATTCTCAGCAGTGGCACAGAATGCACTGTGCCTTCCATTTTATTGTAGAATTGAAATGCGTATTTTATTTTTATTATTTGTAAATAAAACGGGGATGCTGAAAACCGTTAGACTCAATTACATATACTTAAAAAAGAGTAAGCATAAAAAATTAAAATAAAATAAATATGGCAAAAACAATTGTAGTCAGGCACAAAGTCGGTGACATAGATACATGGCTCAAAGGACATAAGGAACGCGAAGAATTTTTTGCTCCGGCAATATCCGGCTTTAAAACTTTTCAGGACACAGATGACCCGAAGTCTGTAGTTTTGATTTTAGAAGTTACGGATATGGAAAAAATGAGAACTCTCATCAATGACCCGAAGAACCAGGAGATTAAAGACAGGCACACAGTATTGGAGCCAATTATTATGTCAATGTCTGTTGACCTGTAGATGAGGCAGCAACAAAATGATTGCAAAGAAATAAAGATTAAAGACTGCAGAATTTATGAGTAACGACAAATTGGTTTTG
>JBBRTN010000413.1:0-2587 GCA_038244395.1 Ignavibacteria bacterium | reverse complement strand
TCCATTTTGTATTTTTTTTCTGATGCGAGCACTTCTATTTCCTTTATTTTCTTTTCAATCTGAGATTCATAGGAAAAATTCTGCTGCATTAGAAAATTTTCAAACTGTTTAAAGAGTTCATCCGATGGCAAAACTGCCTGAGCCGCCGAGTTCCTTTGCAGGTAATCATTTGCAAATTTAAAGAACATGTCCTTGGATAAAAGTGCGGTATGAATTTCACTTTCGGGCTCAATTTTAATTTCCACATCGGGAGTAATTCCTCCGTAGGATTTTACCGTTCTCCCGTCAAGTGTCTTAAAGTCAGTCTGGTCATATTTATCTTTATCAACGAAGACTCCGTATTTATTTTCTTTAAAATAATTTTTTTCCTGTATCCATCTGCCTGAAGGAGTAAAATATCTCGAGCTGGTAATTTTAATCTGTGATTTTTTATCCAGGTCTTTTATCTGCTGTACGAGACCTTTCCCGAACGATTTTGTACCGACTAGCACACCTCTGTCAAGATCCTGTATTGCGCCAGCTACTATTTCTGATGCTGAAGCCGTGTGGCTGTTTATCAAAACTGCAATAGGGACATCAGGCCCGATCATCGGGTCTTCCTTTGAAAAATATTTTTTTTCAGAATCGCTTCTCTTGCCCTTCGTAATGACAAGCAGACTGTTTTTAGGGACGAGTTTGTTTAAAATTCCAATCGCTGCATCGAGCAATCCGCCTCCATTATCACGAAGGTCAAAAACTAGACCCCTCAGATCACCGTTGGATTTTAATGTCTTCAACGCATTTTCGAATTCACTTTCAGAAATATTAGTAAACCTGTCGAGCTTAATATAACCGATACCGCTGCTCTTTGGCTCAAGATATCCGAAGTAAGAAACGTTTTTTAAGATTATCTCCTGTCTCATAAGATTAAAATCAATCTCCTCTCCATCCCTGTCCACTTTCACCATTACAGCTGAGCCTATAGGACCTCTGATAAGACCTCTCATATTATCTGCTTTTAACCCGCGTAAATCTTTTCCGTCTATTTCAATTATCTTATCACCTACTCTCATTCCTTTCTTCTGCGCTTCGTACCCGTTCATGATTTCTGTTATCACATAAAGGCTGTCACGGATTCCTACAGTGATTCCTACACCTCCGTATTTACCCGTAGTAATCAGGTCAATCTGGTCCCTGCTTCCTTCATCAATGTAATTTGTATAAGGATCGAGTGTTGACAACATTCCTTCGATACCCGCAGTCATGAATTTGTCAGCATCAATTTCATCAACGTAATTTAATGCAATTTCCTTGTACACCTGACCGAAAAGATCCATATTGCGGTTTATCTTTTCGTATATATCGTCATCACCCGATACTGTAACTCCCAGGAATAATATCAGCGCTGCAAATAAAACAACCGGGAAAGTCTTTAATAATTTTCTTTTTAACATAATATAATTCTGGTTTTAATTTTCTTTAAATTCTTTTTCTATTTTATTTCTGTCCGTGAATTTTGATAACCCGGAGATTATTTCTTCGTGGATTCTTCCGATTTCCTTTGTGCCGTCTATAACAATGAATCTTCCTTTATTGTTTTTGGCAATCTGTAAATAACCTTCTATTACTTTTTTATAATATGAAATTTTCTTACGCTCTATCCTGTCTTCATTTTTCTTCATAAGCTTTTTCCGTCTAACCAATTCTTCTATACTGATACTTATAAGGAATGTTATATCGGGCATTATCCTGCAGGTGGCAATTTTATTTATGCTGCTGATTATTTTTAAATCAATCATTCCTCCGTAACCCTGATATGCAGTGGATGAATCAAAATACCTGTCGCTCAGAACAAAATAATTTTTATCAAGATGGGGAATAATAATTTCACGTGTCAGCTGATGTCTTGATGATGAGAACAAGAGAAACTCCGTTAAATATTCCATTTTCAGATGCTCTTTATCTAAAATGATATCACGTATCTTTTCTGAAATCTCAGTCCCTCCGGGTTCCCGGACTGAAATTACTTTTTTCCCGTTCTGCAACAGGTATTCCTTAAGCAGCCGGATCTGTGTTGATTTACCGCTCAGGTCAATACCCTCAAATGTTATAAACATAAATTATTTGAAATGAAATTATATAATTTTTAACACTGATTAAATGAATAAATGATTAAAATAACTAAAGGAATTTAAAGGAATTTAAATGTGGAAAATTAAACAGCGGTGGGACTTTAATTACCGGGAATCAAAAACACTTCCTGATAAATATATACTGCACTAATTCTACATATTTCTCACAGGTTTCAATACAGCCCTGCACTTTTCAAGTAACCATTTATTTGTCGGGAAAAAATGATTTTGTGCGAATGAAATTTTCTATATCATTTAAGAAGTCTTTATTAGAAGTTATTTTATACTCGAATAGTTTGATAACATTTTTATTAAATGCCTTCTGGCTGACGTCACAATTTAAGAAATATTCTTTACAAACGTAAACGGAATGAAAAGCTTGCGGTCCGTGCAAATGCATGCAAACGACAAATCAAACTTCTACAATTAATGCGCAACTTCTCTTAACGAAAATTACATTTTAATAGTGAATTATT
>JBBRTN010000412.1:0-2592 GCA_038244395.1 Ignavibacteria bacterium | reverse complement strand
ACTCATTAATTTTAAAAGTAAGGTCTATCAAAAATCCCGCGAAAAAGAAAAGCAGCAAAGTCATCACTAAGCCTCCGGCAAACGCATAGAAAATAAATTTTTTTGCGAGTTCTGCCTTGAGTTTAAAATTTTCTTTTAAGGATGAAATTACAGGATAGAAGGAATTAAATAATGCTCCCGAAAATAATCCGGCTCCATTTACAAATTTCGATCCGGCAGAATATATTCCCACTGAAGCGGCAGTCGAAAAATATCCCAGCAGAATTACATTAAGACTTTTTATCGAAAGCATTAGAAAATTATTGAGAAAAAAAACAGAGCTTTCTTTTATTGAAGAGATTAATTCGAAAGTAAAGCCTGATTTAACTCCGGCTCCGGACCGCACCGGGACAGGTTCATCGCTGTTGCTTATAAAATCTCCTGTGACTTTATTATTCAGAACATACATAGCAAACAGAGTAAGCACATCGAGTATTAAAATGCAAATGAAAATTCCCCCGAGTCCCGAACCATTTACTAAAAGAAGATACGAAGCTAAAAGCTGGAGAAGAGAATTCAGGCTTTTCACAATTGCAGGATATTTTTGATTTAAAAAACTTCTGAGTGAATTTTCATAAGTTGACTGCAGTGAGCGGGGAAATATTAATAAAGTCCCTGTAAAGAATGCGGGATAATAAATTTTCTTAAAAAATATAAAAGCAGATAAGAATAAAATTATTATCAGCAGCAATGAGATTAAAATTTTTATTACATTAAAAATAAAAATAAATTTTTTTGCAGCAGTTTTATTTTCATTTATTTTTCTCACAAGCAGAGTCGAAAGCCCGAAATCCGAGACTATACCAAGTATTGAAACGAAAGCGAAAATTAAACTGTATTCACCCAATCCTTCCATTCCTAAAAATCTTGCAACCAGAATGGCTAAAATAAAAGAGCCCAGATAATTAATGCCGTTGAGCATAAATACGAGTGAAGCATCTTTCGATATTTTTTTTACATATCCGCCGGCCATTGTATTTTTCTATTTTGTGTTGCCGGAATAATTTCATGAAGGAACAAATCAATTTTTTTGATGACTTCCCGGATATCAAACTGCTCCATGCATTTCGGAGAGTCATAAATGCAGTTAACTGTCTTCGAGTTACTTATGCTCATGCAGGGACTGCATTCAAGCTTATTATAAAAAACAAGTTTTTTATCTGAAAGCGGTCCGTATCGTTGCGGAGACTCGGGTCCGAAGAAAGCGATCACAGGGGTGTTAAGCGCGGAGGCAATGTGCAAAGGACCGCTGTCATTAGTAATGAGACAGCTTGCAGACTTTATCAGTGAAATTAATTCCCTGACGTTTGTCTTCCCGCATAAATTACTTACCCGGGATTTATTTTTCAAAGATTCAAAAATATGATTAACATAATCCTGCTCATCTTCAGATCCGGTCAGAATAATTTCACATTTCACTTTTCCGGTTATGTGATTTATAATTTCAATAAAAAACTCATCAGGAAGTTTTCTTTCGTATGCAAGCCGGCTGGCGTTTGGATTTATTATTATTTCAACTCTATTATCCGTGTGATGGTACCCTGAAGATAGTTCAGGAAATCCGGAGTTTGCGGGATACATCATGCCGGAATTTTCTACGGCTGCCAGATTCAAAAAATTATCTCTTGTATGAATTTTATCATTAAATAAAATCGTCTTCGAAAATAAAATATTCCTGTTGTTCTTAAGATTATCGAAACCGATGCTTAAGCCGGAATTTAACAGACCCGTAATTATCGAGGAAAAATATGTGTAAAACTCAAAGTCAATAATAATATCAAATTTAATTTTTCTTAAAAATAAAATCGTTCTTATCAAATCTGAAATGAATAGAAACGGATTTGAAATGTCTATCGTTAAAATCTTATCAATTAGTTTGATCTCACGGCAAATGCCGAGATTATTTTTCAGCGTGAGGAAATAAATTTCCGCAGGCGCATATTGGGATTTCACTTTGAGCAGTGTGGGTGTGGTCAGAACTATACTTCCTATTCCCCAGAATTTTATGAACAGTATTTTTCCTGTCATACTACTCTCATATTTCTTGCTGCCGGATTTTTTTCTGAAAACAGAAATAAAGAAGACACAAACTCTTCCCAGATACTCATCAGTTAATTTCATCATTGAGATTTTCATCTTACCTCACAGTATTAATATTAATTGTCACTTCATATAAAGCGGTGAAGCCGACCCCGCGGTTTCTGTCCGAGCAAAAGATAATCCTGTTGTCATTTCCGCTGAAGACAGGTCTTGTATTAAATGAATTTCCATAAGTTAACTGAGTAATTGTATTTTCAGAAAAGTCCTGCAAATAAATCTGACCATTCTCCGAATAGCATCGCTTTAACCTGTCATGTGAATATCCGTCATTGTCCGCTCCGGTATTTTCAGCAGCCGTATCCATATCCTTATTCGTATCTGTATTCCTATCTATCATAGTATTTATATCAAGCAGTTTGAATTGTTTTTTTTTCCCTGTAATGGTTTCATATGCAATTTCATTTCCATTTTTATTATTACTTTTATTAAAGAACTCCGGCTCAAAAATATTTT
>JBBRTN010000411.1:0-2596 GCA_038244395.1 Ignavibacteria bacterium | reverse complement strand
TATTCTTTGGCATTATTATAATCTTGCCATGTTGCATATACCACAAACGCAATCAGCACTGCATAAATCAGCCCAAGCGCATTAAAGAGAAAACCGCCGACTTCATGATTTTCCTGAAATGATTCCCAATCGAGTTTTTTTCGGATAATAAAAAGAGCAGCAATTGAAATTCCCGCTCCGGCCAGAATTGTTAAAGTACACATCAAAAAAGTTGGAAGACTTAAGAAACTACTTATCATACAAATTGATTTTTAAAATTTTTCTCAGATTCGGGGAAACTAAGGAATCGGGTTTATGAAGATGACTTCTTTTTATTTAATATGAATTCAAAAAATGTGCAGCTGCTAAAATTATTTCAGAGTGTTACTATTATATTTAATTTGTTTTTAATTTTTAATTTTAAATACTGATAAATTTTTATTTCATTGAGAACAATAAATTATAAAAATTTATGCCTTACGTTCACAGGCGGATGAGCTGCAACTTCATTATTTAATATGATTTCTTTTTGCAACTTCATTTCATTGATTCTCTTCTTCTCCGCTTTAGTTATGAATGCAACCGAGATTAAAATAAACAACAGTGAAAACCAGTCTTCCTTGCTGGGAAATTTTCCTCCGAAACGAAAATAAAAAATTAATGTTGCCGCAGTTCCTGCAATCAGAGAAGTCAGCCTGTTTACAAGTCCTGTAAAAGTAGCTGTTCTGCCTTTGAACATGAATATAAAAACCGAGAAGAATGCAACCGCTCCAAAAGCAGTACCTGCAAAAATGGCATACGCCCACAATGAAGGCGGTGCATCAAACGCACCGATGAATTCTGAAATTTGCTTGTTATGGTATCCGAATATCTGAGGGGAATAAAAAAATACTGTTCCAATAGCCAGCATTGTTATAGTTGCGGATATTTGTTCGACAGCGAAAAATCCTTTATTATCCTGCTTAATTCCTTTAGCTCTTGTATTCTTATAATAGTTCATTATATAAATCCGTATAAAGTATGCTGTTATATAGCTTCCCAGTATTATCATTGCCGCCGCATTGTAAATAAAATCAAAGCCGCCTTCCTTCCCGAAAAAAATATTTATTGCAACGGCGAGTATTGCAAATACAACTGCAATATTTTCTTCCATATAAACATGCTTCGTCAGAATTCCCTGCCTTATCTGTATTGCATCGATCACCCTGCTGATAATAATGACGCTTCCCCTCATTATTACCATTGCTACCATTATAGAGATTGGGAGCGAGTACATAAGAGTTGTTGTCGGAATTACGATTGCAGTGCAAACTCCGGAAGGGATTATATAAAGATATTCTTCCGGTATTTTCATACCAAGAAAATTAATAATCTTATTTGATTGAAGCCTGTACCATTTCAGTGAAAGTACAATCAGAAGAGCAATTAAATTTCCCCCGATAGTACTATAGACCAGATATTGCATATCCGGCATTCCCAGCCCGAGAAAATATTTCACGCTTACTCCGGTTATTACATAAAAAACAAAGTAACCGATGCAAAGCTGTATCAATCTTCCCGTGCTGCCTTCTTCAGTCTTCCACATAAAGCATTTCTCCTGAACTTTTTATAAATATAACATATCTGAATTAATATTCAACTATGAATCAGAAACAAAATTTAAAAATTTATAAATACAAATAAGAAAAATAAAAGTCCCAGTGTGCTTATCATCTGATGATATCTTCCTCCCTTTCTTCCGAACGGCAGAATAACCATTGCAAGTAAAGATACTGAACAGAAGAATAAATTTACTGATGTGAGATTTACAAAAATCAGAATCAGAATTAAGTTTATAATTATTGCCGCAAAGAAAACGCTGTGAATTCCTTTTGTCATTGAGATTATTCTGAAATGCAGAAGCCAGCCGATGAGATAGTTTGTGCTGTAGATAAATAAGCCTGTGTGAAGTAAGTAGTTAATAGCCAAATAGTAAATCAGTGAATAGTGAATAATTGAGTAGTCGAATTATGAATGGAGCAGTCAAAATATAATAATATTATTGATTGTCAAAATTATTACCGAAGAAATTTTTAAATGAAAGTTCATTTACACTCTTGCGTTGTGATGATTGCCAGTCTATTGCAGGTCGTTCCATGGCAGGGTCTACATACCCCATCCGGAAAATTGCCATCATTTCATATTCTTTAGGAACTTTAAGAATATCCGAAATGGCTTTCCAGTTTTCCGGGATCTCACCCGGAGTTGATATGAATTGCATTCCCATTCCTATTGCAGTTGTCGAAAGCCATAGTGTCTGAATCACTGCGCCCATTGAAATGACCGAATAGAATCCCGACAGTTCATCCTTTTTGTATTCATCTTTCGTAAGTAGAATTACAAACAGCAAAGGTGATGTAGCGACTAATTTTTCCTCATCTTTCCCGAGTATTCTCGATACTTTAAATCTCGAAATTATTTTCCCACCCGCTTCCGAAAAAATGCTTTTTGCAAAAGGCTTCAGGAAAGAAGGCAGATGGTCAATGTGAATTCCGTCTTTTGTTTTTTCCATTTCCTCTTCACTGAATCTGAAATATTTATTGTATTGCTTCCAGAATCTACCGTCATCCATCAGCTG
>JBBRTN010000410.1:0-2632 GCA_038244395.1 Ignavibacteria bacterium | reverse complement strand
CCATTATTCTTGCAGCAAACATTAATCCTTTATCTTCTTTTGTCAGAGACTTATTAGCTTCGTTATAAAAAAATCCCGCCCTTTTGCATTCATACTCCATCAGCTTTATGAAATCTTCATTATATTTGCTTGAAAACAAATCTTTCTCACTGTAATTAAATTTTCTTAAATCTTCCTGAGGTATATATATCCTGCCGCTTATTGCATCTGTCTTTATATCTCTGATGATATTTGTCAGTTGCAGAGCAATCCCGAGATTGATTGCAAAATCCTTTGTCTTGGGATTATTGTAACCGAAAATTTCTATACACATCAGCCCGACGGATGAAGCAACCTTAAAGCAATAATCAGCCAGCTCATTGAAAGTACTGTAACGGTTTTTTTTTAAATCCATCTCCATCCCTTTAATCAGTTCAAAAAACGGCTCTACAGGAATATTAAATTTTTTAATTATTACTCTTACTTTATTAAGCAGTGAGTATTTTGAAATTGCACCCGTCAGCGTTTTCTCAAATTCATTTTTCCATTCAGTTATCCTTGAATATTTTATTTCAAGATTTTCATTTTCATCATCTACAATATCATCCGTCTTTCTGCAAAATGCATAGACAGTGTTTATTGCATCATTCTTCTCGCGTGACAATAAAGAAAAGGAATATAAAAAATTAGATTTACTTTGCCTTGTAATTTCATTCTGATCAGACTCAAAAATATTTTCATCTGTTACCCGGCTCATTTCCAAAATATTTTTCCCAGTAATTTTAATTTATCAAAATTATCAATCCTTACCCTCGTGCTTAAAACATTGTAATCAATCTCCTCAATTTTATTGAGAATTTTCATTCCCCCTTCAATTGTTGCCTTGAGCTCCAGCTTCAGTCTTCCTTCAGTAATGTTTGTTATTTCCTTACCTTCTTCAAATAGATTTCTTGTTTTATCAACAAGATTTTTCATCAGGTTTCTGAAATTGTTATTTTCGGTTTTTTCAAACAGCATTTTTTCATTATAATTAAAATCATCCATATCCTTTTTCGGAATATAAATCCTGTCTATTTTTAAATCCAAGGAAACATCCTGCCAGAAATTTGTCAGCTGGAGTGCCGTACAAATCTTGTCTGAGTAATCAAAATATTTTTTACCTGATCCGGGAGTGTAATCAAATATATAAAGTACAAGGTGCCCGATAGGATTAGCTGAATACTCTGAATAAGATATAAGCTCACTGAACTCGTCATACCTGCGCTTTACAGCATCCTGCCTGAAAGCAGTTAAAAGATTTCTTAACTCCTGAAACGGAATTTTTAGTTCATTAATCGTGTCCGAAAGCGCGGTAAAAATATTTGCCGTCTCCGGAATGAAATTATTATAATTTTTATATTCAATTTTTTTTAATTCAATATCCAGTTCATTAAGTCTTTTCAGTTTTTCCGTTTCGGAAAATTTATCCGAATCTGCTATATCATCTGCGCTCCTTGCAAATGCATATATGCTGTAAATATATTTTCTTTTATTCACAGGGACAAGCAATGAACCTACCGGAAAATTTTCATAATGACTTACTGCAACTTCTTTGCAGAATCCATATGCATATTCTAAATCAATTAGTGAAGAATTCATCTAGCTTATTATTATAAAAAAAAATAATTTTACAGTTTTGAGAAAATAAATATAAAGGCTGAATAAAATTAACGGGGAAAATAAAGAGTGACTAAATAAGTAATGAGGACTTTAAACGGATAATATCTGAATGAATAAAATAAATTCGCGCGGAATTCATAAAATAGTAAGACAGCCTAATCAGCTGGCTTGAGACATACTTGCCTGAAAGACTTATCCTGTCACGGAAGCCCGAGACAAGATTTCTAATCCAAATGAAGAAAGAAAGTTTATTTGAATTCGCAGGGTCTGTCGGCAGATAAAAGAATGAAAAAAATAAAACTGAGGTTAATGAAATTGCTAATATTAATAATTGTTTAATCTTGCTGTGTTTAGAATTATATATGTTGCTCCAGTAGTAATTATTGCAGATTTTTCTGTAAAACTCCATCATAAGAAAATTCTGAAAACACCAAACGGTCTTTCTAATGTATTTATTCCGCAAAAATATTTGAATTATCTTAAGCACAGTGTGAAATAAGTTTAGCGAAAACTATAATTAATTATTTTAAATATCAAGATTTAATGAACTGTATTAAAAGTCTGTATAATTATCGGATTTAAGTGTTAAATTATATGTAATATGATTTGATGCAATTGATGCATTCTGCGTTCTTAAGCGCAGTCCGGGACAAATCAGTATTCAGGAAAATTGAAATACCTGATTGTAATACCGCTTTGCTGATTTAGAAAAGATATTACCAATAAATAAAACCTGATCTTTAAAAATAAAAGATACCTGCAATTAAAAAAATAATTACTTCAGTAATATTAATTTCCTTGTGCTTACAAAATCTCCTGTTACTAATTTATAAAAATATATTCCGGACGTAAGTGACGGAGGTGCAGCAAAGTCATATGAATACTTTCCTGCAAGCTTAAATTCATTAACGATTGTAGCGACTTCCTTTCCAAGAGCATCATATATTTTTAAAGAAACATCAGATGACTTTGGAATTGTAAAATTTATGGTAGT
>JBBRTN010000409.1:0-2632 GCA_038244395.1 Ignavibacteria bacterium | reverse complement strand
TAAAACATTTTCGCGGATTATTCCTTTGTCACGGTATTGTTTGCCATTAGATTCTCCACGGAAAATTATTTCGCTTCCCGGTTTCCAGTCGGTTATTGTTTCAGTACCGAAAAGATATTCCTTGATTATTTCCGGGTTAGTCAATGCTTCCCAAACTTTTGCCGGGGCAGCCTTTATTTCTACTGATTTTGATACGATTAAATCGTGATTCATAATTTTTTTTCTTTAAATTTTTTTTAAACGAAATTGGTTGAGATTAAATTAATTAAACGAGAATTAAAAAACTACTTCTTACATTGCATTAAAATGAATTAAAATGATCCTATGAAAATAATAAATTTTATACGATTATTTTTACCAAAATGTAAGAGGATTTTCAAAATTATAATAAACAAAAAGTTTGGATTCATTATTCCTCACAAAAACATCAGGGTAGTTTTTATAATAACCTTCCCTGTGATAGAATACATATTCGGCTCCGACTCCCAGGCCTTTATAAATTTTTACGCGAATCCTCGGACGAAGAAGACCGACAAATTCATTACTGGGAGCTCCGACAAGCGTATGCATATAGTAAAGATTATAATTAACCAGTGCATCACCCCAGCCTAAATCAAATGTTCCCTCAAACTTCATATTAACCCCGGCGGTAAAATTATATTCCTTTTCACCGAATGCAGAATATTCAGAATTAGTGGCTCCGAGTGGCATCACATTTAAATGTATGACTGTAGCAAGTGATTTGTTGCCAAGTGTTTTGTACAAAGTCAGTAATCCCGCGCCAAAGCTTATTCCTCCGACCTTATAAGTTGTATTATCGAAGAAATCATAATGCTGGAACAACCCTACTAATATGCTGTGGTCTTTTTTTATGTAATTTTTTCCTGCTAATATTCCGTATGATGTTACCGTTCCGATTACTGACTGTCCTGCGCCAAAATTAAATGAGCCTCTTAATCTGAAAAAATCGAACGGTTTTCTTTTTTCCTCCTTGAAAGGATTTCCGTATACCATGTTTAAATCAATCACACCGTTTGCTATTCCCGTAAAGAACTTTGTTCCCTCGAGTATTCGGTTGACACCGTATGAAACATTGATTAATAAAGGCTGGACTTCGTAAGCCTCGGTACTTGTAACCCGGGATACTTTGCCCTGGAGCAGTCTGTTAAATCCCCGCATGGGATTTAATATTCCCGCGATAACTTCCGATGTTATTCTTTTTATACCGCTCTGCCTCTCGTCAATTACCAGTGAACTTAGCCTGTATAATATTTCCCCGAGATAATAACCGCTCACAGTTGTATTAATCAAATCATTAATTGCAGGCGGCTCATTTTCCATAAACAATTCCCACATCAGACTGCCTCCGAAAGAAAACGGAACGGATTCAAGAAAAGAGTAGCCGTTAGAGCGCGCCGCATTGAAATATAAATTACCGTGATAAGGATGCGCGAAAAAATTTGTTATAAAATGGTCATGGTCCCACACTGAGCCGGTCTGGAAATTCTTTTGAAGGGTTTTAAAACTGATTTTTGCAAACGCCGACTTGGAGACATATGTATTAAATGCGCCAAGACCAAAATTTATACCTATAACTTCTGTAACTGGGACCCAGAGCGGGTAAAGCGGGTTAAGCTTTTTTCTGAGAGCTTCAACGCTGTCCGATCTTTTTACATTTCTGCTGACAATACTGAATAAATTATTCTCATTTTTTGAAAAGCCGTTTAAACTAATATTATCTTTAAAAAATAACTGCTTGCCTGTTTCAGGAAAAGCTGCCAAAAGCGAATTATCTTTTTCATTTAGCTTAAGACAAATGCTCCCGAAATAATTACTACTCTGAGAGTATCCGCAAGCCGGGATTATTAAAAATAAAAAAATATATTTTAAAACTTTTACCATTTAATAATAAGAATTTAGAATAAAGAGAATCCGGCAAGATAAATAAATTTCCCGCTGTTAATATTGCCCCCGGATTTCAGGAGATCATATCTCCGGCTGTACCCGAGCCCCGCAAAGAACCTGACAGTCTTGTTTAATAATACCTGCCCGAGAACTCTTGCCTGAACAGCGAACTCATGCCTGCTGTTTGCATTCTCACTGTCAAAAATTTCTACGTAACCAATGTCGGGAGTTATTTTATAATATTTAGCAATTTCAAAATCATATCCGTAACGAGCGCCGAGAGTCCAGGAAGTATTATCATGTGAATCGTATTCATTATAGCCCGCTTCGAGAATAGAAACAAATTTTGCGGAACGGATTTTAATACCTGTTGTAAATGATTCAAAATTACCCGTATAGGAAACCCACTCTGTGCTGCCATTTTTTGTTGCGACATTTACAACACCAACAGGAACGCCTTCCTGATAATCCGCAACATTGATAAGACCTAACTGCAAACCTTTATTTGTTTCTGCAACATTGATAAAACCTGACTGCATTCCGGACACAATGCCTGCAAGATTTCCCGGGGCTATCTGCACTCCTTTCAGAGTATGCGCTACTGCATTAAATGTAGTGCCGATCTGCGCTCCCGTAAGATTCTGACCGACAATATTTGAGTTGCCGAGCTGAACTCCCTTTGCATTAAGGTTTGCAATATTAATTACAAGAGAAACCTGTGCGCCGT
>JBBRTN010000408.1:0-2633 GCA_038244395.1 Ignavibacteria bacterium | reverse complement strand
CGGTCAAGCAAAATTCCCAGGTAGAACTCTTTTTTGTAATCAATGCCTTCGGTAATGAATAAGGTCTGAACTTCTTTTCCCTCGGGTCCTGTCTGGTGAGTCACTAAAATGTTACCGAGAAGCTGTTCAGCATAGCTCTTTGCTTTCAATATATCGCTGCCGACAAATTTTACTCCGCCTTCTACGACTAACTCATTACGGTTACTCTTTCTGTAAACTTTTCCCTTGCCTCTGCCGCCCGCGTGAATCTGAGCCTTTACGACATACTGTCCAATTCCTTTTGAGTTTAAATTATTAACTGCATTATCAAATTCATCCAGGCTGTTGATTGCAACTCCGTCCTGTATAGTAACTCCGTAATCTTTTAACAAAGCTTTCGCCTGGTACTCGTGAATTTTCATTTATAAAATTTTGATTTTTATTTTTTTAGAGGATTTATTTTTTTCATCAATGAATCAATTTCAGATGAATCTCTTTTCAGCCGGTACATTAATTTATCCAGATCTTTTTTCGCAGAATCAACAGCAATATGCGAAGAATCAATCTTCATCTTCAAATCATTTGATTCTTTTCTTATTTTTTCCTTTTCCTGTTCGAGCTCGCTCTTACCGCAGCTCAGGAATAAAAAACCCGTTAATAAAATTAAATATAAGTTAGTCTTCAAAAAATTGCAGATTGTTTTGTCCCAAGATTATTATGTATTAATATTATTGTCACAATCGGAAAAATTATTTTACTTTCTGCGCAATTGATTTCGCCTGAAGGAACAAGCCAAGATAGTCCCTTCCTCCCGCCTTGGAATCTGTACCGCTCATATTAAATCCGCCGAACGGATGAACGCCGACAAGCGCTCCCGTGCATTTTCTGTTAAGATAAAGATTTCCAACGAAGAATTCTTTTTCAGCTTTCTCAAGTTTCTTTTTATGTTTGGTATATACTGCGCCTGTCAAACCGAATATGGTATTGTTTGCTATCGCCAACCCGTCATCGAAATTTTTTGATTTAATTACCGCAAGCACGGGTCCGAAAATTTCTTCCTGCGCAATTGTCGCATCTTTCTCTACATCTTTTATTATTGTCGGCTGAACGAAATAACCGTTCTCACTCAGCTCCATTCCTCCGTAAATTAATTTACCGCCTTCATCAATTGCTTTCTTAATATAATTTGAAATATTGTTTTTAGATTTCTCATTAATAACCGGTCCCATAGTTGGATTTTCTGCTGCGTTTCCTACTTTTATTTTCTTCGTTTCTTCAACCAGTGCATCACAGAATTTATCATAAATCTTTTCGTCCACTATCACTCTCGAGCATGCAGAGCATTTTTGTCCCTGGTAACCAAACGCTGCCTGCACGACTCCCTTCACAGTGTCATCGAAATTAATCAGATCGGAATCTACAACTATAGAATCTTTGCCGCCCATTTCCGCGACAACTCTCTTTATCCATATCTGTGACGGCTGCTTCCTTGCTGCAAGCTCGTTTATGCGGAGTCCTACTTCCATCGAACCGGTGAATGAAATGAATCTTGTCAGAGGATTTGAAATTAATAAGTCTCCGATAACGCTTCCGTCTCCAGTAATAAAATTCACTACACCTTTTGGAAGTTTTATTTCTTCAAGTAATTCAAAAAACATCTGCCCTATGGCTGGGGAATCGCTCGAAGGTTTTAATACTACCGTATTACCTGAAACTATTGCAGCTGTCGTCATACCCACAAGTATCGCCAAAGGAAAATTCCATGGAGGAACGACCACTCCTACTCCCAGCGGAATATATTCAACTTTATTTTTTTCACCGGGGATTTTCACCACGTCCTGACCTTCGGAATACCTAAGCATTTCCCTCGCATAAAACTCCATGAAGTCAATCGCCTCTGCTGTATCACCGTCTGCTTCAGCCCAGTTCTTTCCTACTTCATATACCATCATTGCGGAAAACTCGTGCTTCCTCTTCCGCATTTTTTTCGCTGCCTCAACCAAAAACTTAACTCTCGTTTTTGCTGGAACATTCTTCCATTCATTAAAAACATTATTGGCAATTTCAATCGCTTTGATTCCCATCTCCGCAGTTCCTTTTTGAAAAACACCTACCACTTCCTCTTTATTCGACGGATTATAAGACCGCAGTTTATTATCCGTAAAAAATTTTTCACCTCCGATTGTAACAGGATAGTCTTTCTTAAACCTGCCGGATACTTTCTCCAATGCCTTCTCAAATTCCTGCCTGTTTTTTTTCTTTGAAAAATCTGTGAACGGCTCATTCCTGAATTTTGCTAATTTCATTTTTAATTTTTTTATTGTTATAATATTTTTTTACGGATAAATAAATGATCGCTGTCTTTGAAATAAAATTAATTTCCTCCGGCAGTTGCAATCTTTATCGCTGCATTATAAAGCTCAGGCCTTACGTCTCTTATCCCGTAATTATCTCTCGACGGGTAGACTCTGTTTGTCAGAAAAATTATTATAAGGTTTCTGTCAGTATCACACCACGCGCTCGTCCCCGTGAATCCTGTATGCCCGAAGCAATTATCAGAAATCATTTCACCGCAGGGAATGCGGTACTTTGTCGAAGAATGAAGAGGCTTCGTGTCACAGCCCAGGGCTCTTGAGTTTTCATAAGTACCGTCG
>JBBRTN010000407.1:0-2650 GCA_038244395.1 Ignavibacteria bacterium | reverse complement strand
TCCAGCAACCTGAGTTACTGAACTCAATTCAGCACCGACAGATAACGCATCTTTTTCGTTTTCTCCTAGGGTTTCTTTTTCGGCCGAAGATTTGTTTAACTCCGTATTCACACTGTAAATAATATTCTCATTAATTACGGGTTCAGGATTTTTCTATTCTTCAGACCGAATCTTTTTTTCGGATGCAGAGTCAGAATTTTCCTTAGAAGAAAAATTATTTTCTTCTTTTGAAAATAAATTTTTTATTTTAGTTAACATTTTTTTTTTAATAAATTTCTGCGTAATGTTTCATATACTTTATCATAGACATTAATCCGTTTGACCGGTTAGGCGATAAATGATCTTTCATTCCTATATTGTCAATGAAATCCAGTTGTGCGTTTGATATATCTTCAGGTTTTTGTCCGGATAATACACGTATTAACAATGCAATCATTCCTTTTGTAATCACCGCATCACTGTCAGCTTTGTAAATTAACTTACCGTCTTTCAATTCTGCATTCAGCCAAACCTGTGACTGGCATCCTCTTACTTTATAATCATCCGTCCTGTATTTTTCTTCAATCAGCGGTAGATTTTTTCCGAGCTCGATGATGTATTCATATTTTGACATCCAGTCATCGAAGATACTAAATTCATCTATAATCTCTTTTTCGATATCTGTTATCGGGATCGTTTTCATATTCGACGTAGAACGGATTGACAATCCGTTCTACAAAAACATTTTTTTTATTTTTAAAATACCGTCAATCAATGCATCAATCTCACCCTTCGTATTATAAGCCGCAAATGACGCCCTTATCGTCCCGGGCAAATTATACCTCTGCTCGATCAGCGGCTGTGTACAATGAAAGCCCGTCCTGACTGCAATTCCCATCTGGTCTAAAATCGTACCCGCGTCATACGGATGAACTCCGTCAATTAAAAATGAAATCACACTCGCCTTGTCTCCGGCTGTCCCGATAAATCTGATTCCCCCGGTTTGTTGTAATTTTTCAGTTGCATATTTTAACAATGCATTTTCATGAATCAAAATATTTTCCTGACCGGTTCTGTTTACAAAATCTATTGCTGCTCCGAGTCCTATCGCTCCTTCGATGTTTGGAGTCCCTGCTTCGAATTTATAAGGCAGCTCATTGAAAACTGTCCCTTCATATGTAACCGATTTTATCATCTCACCTCCGCTTTGATACGGCAGCATTTCTTCGAGCAATTTTTCCTTAGCATAAAGAATGCCTATGCCTGTTGGTCCGTAAACTTTATGTCCGGAAAATGCCAGGAAATCGCAGTCTAAATCTTTAACATCTATTTTCAAATGCGGTGCGGCCTGCGCTGCATCAAGCATTACAGGAATATTATTTTTATGACCGGTGTCAATAATTTCTTTAACAGGATTTATCGTGCCGAGTGAATTTGAAACATAAACAACCGAAATTAATTTTACTCTATCATTTATCATTTTTTCAAATTCATCCATAAGCAATTCACCTGCTTCATTAACGGGAATGAATTTCAGCTTTGCATTTTTCTTTTCACAAAGTATCTGCCATGGGACAAGGTTCGAATGATGTTCCATTCCTGAAATTATTACTTCATCTCCTTCTTTCAAAATACTTTCACCGAAGGAAGAAGCAACAAGATTAACACCTTCAGTAGTCCCGCTTGTAAAAATAATTTCTCTGACCGAATCAGCATTAATAAACTCTCGAACTTTCTCCCTCGCATCTTCATAAGCACCCGTTGCTTTTTCGCTCAATGAATGCACACCACGATGAACGTTGCTGTTTATCGTTTCGTAATAATCCGTAATTGACTTAATAACAGAAACCGGCTTTTGATTTGTAGCGGCATTATCAAAATAAACGAGCGGACGACCGTTTACTTTCTGATTAAGAATCGGAAATTCTTCACGGATTTTGTAAACGTCGAATTTAAATCCGGGCTTTTCTAAAGTATTATCTTTTTCTAAGGTATCTGTCTGCATGATTTAGATCAATTCGATTTCATTAATTTTTTTGATAAGACGGACCCGAGTTTTTCTTTCAATAAATCTATCTTCACCGAATCAATCACATCTCCCGCAAATGCATTGAGTAAAATTCTTCTTGCTTCGTCCTTCCCTATACCTCTCGCCTGAAGATAAAACATTTCATCTTTATTAAGCTGACCTGTCGTCGCGCCGTGACTGCACTTCACATCATCGGCAAAAATCTCGAGCTGCGGCTTCGAATAAATTGTTGCATCATCAGATAATAATATATTTCCGTTCGACTGGTATGCATTCGTCTTCTGAGCGTCTTCTCTTACCATTATCTTCCCGTTAAAAACTCCCGTCGCTCTGTCATCGATTATTCCTTTGTAAAGCTCATTGCTGTAACAATGCGGCATCGCGTGATCTGCAAGCGTGTGATTATCTACATGCTGCTTTCCGGTCAATAAATATAATCCGTAAAAATGACATTCGGTATTCGGTCCGTTGAAAACCGAGTTCAGATTATTTCTTATAATTGCTCCACCCCAAGATATCGTCGTATCGGAAAATCTGCTGTCCTGTTCCTGCATTACCTGCGTCGTTCCAATATGGTATGAGTTATCACCTTCATTCTGAATTTTATATCTTTCAAGATTTGAATTCGCAGCGCAGTAAATT
>JBBRTN010000406.1:0-2652 GCA_038244395.1 Ignavibacteria bacterium | reverse complement strand
ATTGGCATCAGATGCGCCTGCAGGATATTATACAGGTCTGAAGATTAAAGGCGGAGAGATTATTCTGAGCAAGGCTCCGCAGATTATTAGTGATAAATTAATTATTTCCGCGGGCACAAATGTAAAGGTTGATTTGAAATTGGATCAGAAGCCGGTGGAAGATGCGGATTCATCAAGCCCATATGGTATTGATGCAAGAAAACTTAAGATAGATTTACCTGTTATATTGAATTTTCATTTCTCGTCAGTGGGAAGCGGGATAGATATTGCTGCTCCCTGCAGATGGAAAGTCTACGGACAAAAAGCTGATTTACTGCAAGAAGAAAATAAGAATGCAAAATTCAATTCGCAGTTGAACCGAATATTAATTCCGTATAAATGTTCCGAAAGTCAATTTATGATCAGGGATTGCAAATCAGTGTTCGATAAGTTCACGGGTATAGCGGATATAAAACAGAGTGCATGGGCTTTACCTGTTGCGCAAATAGACATCGCAAAACCGCCTGCGGCATCGGGCAGCGGCGCAATAGCTGTTGAATGCAGTAAAGGTATAACATCATTATGGAAAGGACTTCAGGGTGGCGAAATAAATTTAAAAAATCCATGGATACTGGCAGAGCCGGGAAGAATTAATATTACAGATTCACAGGCAGGAAATATTTATTGCAGCCAGGAATATAAATTATGGCAGGATGATTTGAATAAATTTCCTTCAACGATAAAGCTGACATACTCAAAGAGTTTTCCACTGATTTTTAATACGACGGCAAACGGAAATGAATCTTTAATTGCAAACGCAAATACTAATCCTTTGCTGGACAGACCGGTAACTGTCAGCTCGCAGGCGCTCGACATTCATTCAAAAAATTCTTTATTAATATTATCCGTAAGTAAATCACTTCAGCTGATTGGTTTGTATGATGATAATATTCTGATTGATAATTATGACCCGAATAATGCCGACACAACTTTTCCCAAACCAATTGCGCTTGCATTGAGTAATGCGCTTTTTACAGTCACTCCTGTTAACGGTTGTCTGCTATTCGGTGACCTTGCTGATGATTTTATTAAAATAGAAAAAGGATTTCTCTTCCTTACATTCGGAATGTATTCATACCTTCCCGCTCTTCCGGATCCATATGCAGCAAATCTCGGTAATTTAAAATCCCAGTTTGTTAACAGCGAGAGATTTCCCGGAGTTCTTTCTCAGGGCAGAACAATCCGCCTATGGCTTGTTTGTCTTGTTAAATGGAATACGCAGATTGATACTGTCAATAATGTAAATGTGAGTTTTCATTTTGCTCCTTTGGAAAATCAGTTTCAAACAGGAGATGTCCTTAGCAACATTAATTCAGAAGGGAGCAGTAATAATTCATCTGTAGCATTTAATAAATTTCTGAGCGTTGATTCAAATGAAAATCTTCAGGGTTCATATTTATCCGGTGCGCTTTTAAAAGCAAACGATTTCAATCAGGAACAGAATTATTTAAGAAGTTACAATGTCCAGAGACAGGACTTAGAAAAAATCTGGGATGATTATTTTCGAGTGTTCACAGACGAGGCATTTGCATTGCTTGACGTAAGCAGCAATGCAAACCAGATGGGTGTGAGCTTTGCTTCATTCGGAAACAGGCGTGCAGAAATGCTGCGGACATTTTCAGTTGGAGCTCCGGATAATTCGTTTCTTAGTTCACAATTTCCTCTGCAGATAAACGGAATGGATGTTACCGCTCCGGGATT
This sequence comes from Ignavibacteria bacterium, assembly GCA_038244395.1. Lineage (GTDB taxonomy): Bacteria > Bacteroidota > Ignavibacteria > Tepidaquicellales > Tepidaquicellaceae > JAGPCH01. The sequence continues at coordinate 912 of JBBRTN010000406.1, read as the reverse complement.
ATTTACAAAAGCATTTACTGTTCCTGAAATATCGTGGGAGCCTGTATTAAATCTAACTGATCCGAAGACAATTAATCCGGGTACTCCAAACATAGAGCCGCCTTTAGGACCTAATTATTATCCGAATGACGGAGGAGCCACCAAAATATTTAATAACAGCGTTGAGTTTGTTCCGCTCGCCCCCATTCCGCTTACTGATTTTATTGTAGACCGTTATCAAAATGTGAAAGGAAATGTTACCGCTTCTTTGTTTACACTGCCATTTGGAATGAAGGCAATTGCAGTTCTGAATAAAGATATTGATCCTGCCTCGCCGCCTTCCATAAAACATAACAGTCATAAATTTTCCAACAATGTAAAAGGAGGAATCCAGCTTCAGTTCAATGCAGGAAAATCGCCTGCTTACAAGTATCCCATATTTCATGGAGGGACTTTCCAGCTGAATAATATTTTAAATATATTCGGACAGCCGACATACACAAGTAATCTCAGTGACAGCGTGTCAACAATTTTTAATAAAGAGTTTCAGCCCAAGGGAAATTTTCTTACTGATAATGGAGTCCCTTTGACAAGAATTGATTTCAGCGGTTACGGTTCGAGTATTTTCAGTGACTGGTATAATCCGGATGCACAGTTTGCTCAGACAAGCCAGTCTAAGTTTGACGTGTTTGTCGGGCGTACAGCACATGAAGTAATACAGGTGCGCAGTATGATTTATCCCTGGGGAATCAAAGTTGTAAGAACGATTATTTTATACCGCGCGGGAAACGGTTATGTCTTCCGGGTTGATACCGGATGGAAAGCTGAGAGCGACGGTTTGTTTGATTTCTCTTACAAGCTTCAGGACCCAAATGATTCTAAAAAAACAATTCCCGTTAATACGCAGGATGTTTTTAAATATCATCCGGGTAT
>JBBRTN010000405.1:0-2653 GCA_038244395.1 Ignavibacteria bacterium | reverse complement strand
TCTATTCTTTTAAAATCAATATTCTTAACTGTTTTATAATAATAATTTCCTTCGATTGCTTTTTTTCGCGTTGTTACTTTATAAAGATACTGCCTCTTTGCCGCCGAAAATCTTGAATGAAAATCAGGTGAAGCATGTGATATACTCTTAAGTGCAATAGTATGGGGAAGAATGGAGTTTACAGAATATTCAAATTTCTTAAAATCAATTAACCCCGGATATTTGAAATTTGCCACCTGGTTATAAGCGCTCACACCCGCATCAGTTCTCCCGGCACCGAACACTGTAATCTTACTTTTTAAAATCTGCTCAATCGAAGTTTCAATATGCTCTTGTATAGTTTCATTTGTATATTTTTGCCTTTGCCATCCTTTGAATTTGACGCCGTCGTATTCGATAATGAGCTTATAATTGTACAACGAATTTCGGAAAATATTTTTAAAAATTCCTGCTTAGATTAATTTTTAATCCGTCAAAAGTTAAGTCTTTTTTGTAAAGCAATTCCGGTTCAATATTTAAAGAAGTCTTCTTACTCGTATCTTTATTTGTCAGTAAATACGCGCTGATGCCCGCTATAATCCTGTTGGCAATTAACAGACTGCCGAAAACTATTCTCGTATTTAAAATTCTCTCGCTGCTTTTTCTCTGAGCCTCATAAATATTTCGGTTGTTGATATTATCCCAGTCCCAGTAATAGTCATTAACATTATACAAAGAACCGTATTGTCCTGTCAAAAGTTGCTGATTGTTGTATTCATAAACATTATTGTAATTACCTACGTTTGCAAAGTAATCGTCATTTTTATTTCCTGTGTTTGCAACCTTTGCATGCTGGACTGAATAAGTCACAGCGTCATCATTCACATCATTGCCGTATGTATTAAGAGACAAATATCCTAACCACGAAGCTACATCGGCGCCGAAAAAATATTTGCCGACATCCATTCTGCCGATATAGTAATGTCCTGCTCCGGGAAGTATTACCGAAAGCAGCATTGCAAGAGCTGGAGACTTTTTAGTTGCAGCTGTTGAAGTATTAATTGAAAGTTTTTTCTGCGGAACATTGGTTTTTAAAATTTCTTCCCTTAGATTTTGCAGACTATGAATATTATTCTTTGATATTGACTGCGGGGTAATCTGGGCATGACTTTCAGAAAATAAAAATAATGAAAAGCTTATTGATGCTGCAATGAAAAATCTCATTTTTGTGATATATTATTTTGAAGTGAATTAATTCTTTTTTTAAAATCATCAGGTTTCAAAAAACCGGTGACACGCAGGTCTTTTATCTCTTCCCCTTTTGAATTCATAAAGATTACAACAGGCAAACCCTTAATGTTAAATTTATTGGTAATGCTTTCGTTCTCTTTTGTGAGGTCGACTTTAATGGTATTAAGTTCTTTTGACAATTTTACTATTTCGGGATTAGTATAAGTGTATTCATCAAGTTCCTTGCATTGTGCGCACCAGTCGGCATAAAAATCAATCATTACGGGTTTATTGGCGGAGAATATACTGTTATCAATTGCATCAACCGAAGCAAGCATCTGCCACTTTACTGTTTCATTTGCTTCTGCGGGTTTTAACATCCAGGTTCCGAAAACAATTGCACAGATTGCAATAAAATATTTTATTTTTGAATAAACAACTGACTTTTCTCCCTTCTTATCAAACAAAACAAGATATACACCTGACAGAACTATGTATGCGGGAAATATTACACTAAAAATATTTTTGGGAATCAGCGGGGCAAGAGTATTTAAAGCCATACCGAATAGTATTAACCCGAAGATTATTTTTACTCCTTCCATCCATTCTCCTGATCGCGGAAGTTTGCTTATCGAACTTGATGAAGCTGCAAGAAAAATATATGGAAGTCCCAGACCCATTGAAAGAATAAAAAACAGGAGAAAACCTGTAAGCGGATTTCCTATTTTGCCGACATAAACAAGCAGGCTCAGAACAAACGGACCGATGCATGGAGCAGCGATGAACCCGACTGTCAATCCCATCAGTACCGAACCGAAATATCCCGACCGGTTTTTATTTCCCATCAGCGCAAGACTTTGCGGTACCCTGATTTCAAATAATCCGAACATGCTCGTTCCCAACGCAAGCATAATTAGAGCAATAGCAATAATAACTATTGGATTCTGCAAGGCTGTTCCAAGCAGTCCGCCGGTAAGCGCAGCAAAAACCCCGAGAGCAGAATATGTAATTGACATTCCGAGGGCGTAAAAAACTCCCATCAAAATACTTTGTGATTTGCTTCCGCTGGCCTGTGCTCCGAAAAAACTTACCGTAATCGGAATCAAAGGATAAACACACGGAGTAAGATTCAGCGCAAGCCCGCCGAGGAAAATTAATATCAGCGCAGTTGCCAAACCTTTCTGAGCAATCCAGTCAGAGACCTGGTCTTCATCGGAACCCGGAGTTTCGGTTCTTTGATTTTCCTTCAATGAAGTCTTGGTATCTTTTGTATCAGTACCTTTTGTATCATTTGTATTAATGGTCTGATCCGAAGTCTTGGTTGGACTGGAAAAATTTATGCTTTTAAATACATCTGAATTCGCGGCAGATCCGGTTTTTGAAGGATTAGTATTATTTATTTCAATTTTTACATTTTCAGTTACAGACTTTGGCGGATAGCAGG
>JBBRTN010000404.1:0-2664 GCA_038244395.1 Ignavibacteria bacterium | reverse complement strand
TCTCTGCTATCTTTGCTCATACTTTATACAGTATTATCAAATAAATATTGATATACTTAGGTACTATTCAGATTTGTAAAAGAAGAAACTAAAGGCAGATATTCCTTGTGCACAACATCATATAAGTATGTGTCTTAGCGGTCGCTGAAGATGCTGCCCTTAGTTCTGTAAAAAAGTAAAATGCAAAGATATGAGCGGAAGCTATTTGGATGGTTTTACGTTTTCAGAAGAAAAAGGATATGGATATTGTGGTTGATAATATAACGTTTATCTTGAAAAGAAAGAGTTAATAGAGAAGTCGCCCGTAAGAGCCATTTATTAAAAACATTACCTTTAGAATCAAACTACATAAGATGAAGAAAATAAAAATTTTCCTGGCATCTTCCAATGAATTAAAACCAGAAAGAGAAAAATTCGAGATTGAAATTTATCGAAAATGCAAATCCTGGTTCGATAAAGGAATCTTTCTCTATCTTGATGTCTGGGAAAACCTGTCGACCCGACTGTCATCTACCGGTTCACAAAGTGAATACAATAAATTCATAAGGGATGCCGATCTTTTTGTTTTTCTCGCTTATTCCAAAGTAGACATGTACTCCAAAGAAGAATTTGAAGAAGCATTCGGCCAGTTCAAATCCATTCAAAAGCCTTTTATCTTTATTTATTTTAAAACACCGCCTGATAATTGCGAAGATAGTCTTGCCGATTTCAAAAAGAGGCTAATTGAGCTGAAGCATTTTTACGCTAATTTTAATGACATAAATGATCTTTGGAACCAGTTCAATAAAGAGCTTGACCGTCTTAAGGCCGTCCGTTTTGCAGAGAATAAGAGACCCGAAAATGAAAGCGTTGTAGAAACCTTTTATCAGAACGCAGAAAAAATTTACAATATTGAAAAAATTGAAAGAGCAGATTTTTCATAATTACATATGAGCAATTCCAAACCAGAAGGAAGTGAGAATATCTTGATTAAGGAAGTCAGCGTCGACACCATAACTTTAATTGTCAGCGGTGTAGAGCATAAGATTAATTATCAGCTCCCGGAGCTTAAAGAATTAATGAAAAATCAAAACGTAACAAATATTACTTATGAAAATAAGGTATATAACATTGAGCATATCAATGAAGCCAATTTTGGCGTTGTGATCAGCAACAAGGTTTTTAACAGCGTATTGACCAGGGAATTAATACTCCTCCTTAAAGATAATAAAAGACCCGGATCATTTCTCAACAGTTTGTCTCCGGAGGACAAGGATGACTGGGAAAGTAAACGTCAGTCTCTTAAAGAAGCACAAGGAATTCTTGAAGATAGTTTTGTTTGGGTAATAGGTTGGGAATTACGCCGCTTGTTTTCCATAGGAAATGACAGGCAGAAAAAAATGGAAACCAAAATTGATGAGTATATCAATCATTGTTTCAGCACCTATAGAATTTCATTACAATTGATCAATTACCTTTTTATTTCACAGCTATGGGATGAAAAAATTAAGAACAGAAATATTGATACTGACAAAGTTCCGATCAGGAACTTTTTTTGCTCCAACAGGGCCCTTAAACTAACCGAATTACGCAAGTTATTACAGGCATTGCTTGAAATTTTCCGGAACAATCAACTTAGCTACCCCATTGATGAGAACGACCTGGGTGATATAAATGAGTTTATAAGATCCGAAAGCAAATTTAACAGGGCATGTGCCGAGCTTGAAAGATTGGAAGCTTTGGGCTCGGGAAATGAAACGTATGGACTTGGACATTGCCATACTGCTGAAATATCGTTGGCTGCTATCCTGGCCGGGTTTAAATTTTTCACCATTTATCAATTAGTAACCTTAAAAAAGATAGAATATGAGGAAGCACGCCACCATGCCGCCCGCTATATTAAAGATTTAAGCATCCTGGAAACGAAGAAAGTTAAAAATCTGCTACGGTATCTTAAGTATGATAATACCCCTGCAGAAACTTATTCTGTGTTCTTCCGTAACAAAAATAAATCCGTCAATTTATTTCCATTTGTACTTGATTATAATGCACTGATGAATGAACTCGACTTCCAGATATTTTTTTACGAATGCAGCGAAAGCGAAAGCGGGTTACGGTACTTCTCGATTCAAAGTGAAAATGACGAAATTATCAATTATACTGCAACGCCCCCCACAGAGTCAATGGAGGTCACATCGGAGGAGCAAAAAAATGAAGTGCAACGAAATATCCGCCTGGACCTTGTTATCAGGCAATTTGAAGATGCAATGAATACAATACTTGGAACAACGTTTTGCTTTAAACCCAAAGCAAGCGAACTTTATGCCGATAATCTGAGTAATTTATAACTCTAATTATTTCATGCAAAAAATATATCCATTTAAATTCCTGGATAGTTATCAAAGGGAGGATAAAGATTTTTTCTTTGGGCGCAACGAAGAAATTGAATCCCTGTACCAGATGATCTTTCAAACCAAAATACTTCTGATCTATGGTACATCCGGATCCGGAAAAACAAGTTTGATACAATGCGGCCTCGCCAATAAATTTCATACTTACGACTGGTTAGCGCTCCCTGTCAGGAGAGGCAGTAATCTTATTTCGTCACTAGACAAAGTGCTGTGCGATGCCAGCGATGATGTATTCTGCTATACTGAGCAAGAGGAATCTTTCATCAAAGACCTG
>JBBRTN010000403.1:0-2665 GCA_038244395.1 Ignavibacteria bacterium | reverse complement strand
TCCCCGGTTTCCGCCTTAATTGTAAGCTCGTAACCACAGGCTCTTGCTATCTCAGTAAAATCAATTTCAAATCCGGCAGTCGGCTGTCCTCCGACCGAATCATGAGCCCCGTTATTTATTATAATATGTCTGAAATTTTCCGGCGCCCTGGTACCTGTTATAGAAAGCGAACCCATCTGCATAATCACAGCTCCGTCACCATCAAGTACATATACCTGTTTATCTTTTTTCTTCATTGCTATTCCCAGAGCAATCTGCGGGCAATGTCCCATTGAGCCTACAGTCAGAAAATCGTTTTGATGTCCCTGCTGATTTTTTTTCCTGTATTCAAAGACCTCCCTTGAAGCCTTGCCTGTTGTAGAAACTATGACTGCTTCTTTGCTGAGATTATCCAGAATAATTTTTATTGCGTCTTCTCTTTTCATAGGGAAGTTTGTTTCAATATTTTTTACCAAAGAATATTCTTCAAAAGTCCCTTCGGATATTACCAGCGCGAAAGGACAGCTCATTTCATTCATCACTTTACATGCATTTTCAATTTTACCTTCAATGTTGTCTGAAGTTGAATTAATTATTTCATATGGAATCTCCATCGCTTCCAGCATTCTCAGCATTACACGACCCTGCTTAACATGCTGCGGCTCATCTTTTTTTCCCGGCTCGCCTCTCCAGCCAATCATTAAAAGCATCGGGATGCTGTAAACTTCCTTGTCTGCAAGCGAGAGGAGCGGATTCACCGCATTGCCAAGCCCGGAGTTTTGCATGTATACCAGCGCAGAATTTCCTGTCGCAATATTATAGCCTCCGGCAAGAGCAACCGCTGCTCCTTCGTTCGAATTAATAATATGATTATCTTCGTCAACATTATCAGTAACATATGCACAGAAATCTTTTAACAAAGAATCCGGAACTCCTGTATAGAAATTAATTCCCTTCTCTTTTAAAATTTCAAAAAAAATTTTCGGACTGATCATTTACTTACCACCCGGAATTAAATTTAGTATTTCATTTATCTGCATCATTTTACTGTCCGCCTCATATGACCTTTCATTTTCTAAAATTGATTTTGCAGTTTCCAGCATTGCAGGATAAGCGCTTCTCAATAACTGGTTTGCATAGATAACAATATTTACACCGGCTTCTCTCAATTCATCTTCGGTAATAGTATTATAGCTCGACGGCACTGCAACAAGTGGTACCCGCTTCTCAAATTTCCTGTATTCATTACAAAATTCTAAAATCTCATCCGGCTTTTTTTCCTTACTGTGAATCATTATCCCGTCTGCACCCGCATCTATAAACGCACGGGCCCTTATGAGTGCATCTTCGACTCCCTTTTTTAAAATCAGGCTTTCCACTCTTGCGATTATCATAAAGTCATCAGTAATCTGTGCCTTCTTACCTTCGGAAATTTTATATGAAAAATTTTCTATCGAATCCTGCGTCTGCTCTACATCCGTTCCGAAAAGTGAATTCTTTTTTAAACCTGCTTTGTCTTCAATAATGACTGCCGATACGCCGAGTCTCTCCAGAGTCTTTACGGTAAATACAAAATGCTCCGGTCTTCCGCCTGTGTCACCGTCGTATATTATCGGTTTTGTAGTTACCTCGACAATATCATTAAGAGTCTGCATCCGCGCTGTTACATCTACAGCTTCAATGTCCGGTTTCCCTTTTGCAGTTGAGTCTGTTAAACTGCTCAGCCACATTCCGTCAAACTCTTTCGGCTGATTGTCTTTCATTATCTGTAAATTCTCTACAATGAGTCCCGTCAAACCGTTATGAGCTTCGATTAATCTGACAATGGGCTTTACTTCAAGAAGACGTTTTAGTCTTTTCATTCTTATCTCCGGTGTAGTGCCTATTTCTTTCAAACTCCTGTTAAGCTGGGTAGAAGATATTCCCTTTGTATATTCGATTTCCACAAGTCTTCCTCCCCATTCATTCAATGTATCAATAACTTTTTCACGGGTTTGTTTCTGCACTCCTGTTTTCCAGTCATCACCGTGAACGACAAAATCAGGCTTGTATTTTTTCAGGTTAGGTACATAATCAAGAGTCTCCTGTGCTACAACTTTCTCAACACCCTTTATATTTTCTACAATGATTTTTCTTTGTTCGTATGTCAGGTAAGGAAGCCGCTTGTATCCGGCTATCGCTTTGTCAGTCAGCAAACCGACTGTTACTTCACCCAGCTTCTTCCCCTCATTTATAATATTCAAATGACCGGGATGTATCAGGTCGGCGCTCATGCCGACATAAACTTTTTTCATTATACTGTTACTCTCCTTGATTTATTTTTTACAAGCCAGTCTCCCTTTGTAAGCGCATTCCTGAAATCTTTTTGTGTTAAAATTTTCCAGGTATAGTTTACCTGTGCAGAATAAAATGCTCTCCTGAAGATAGCATATTTTTCTCCTTTTTTATTTCTTGCTAATGAAGCTCTGGCTTTTTTATAGCTCCACCTTATGATCTGTCTAAACGAATACAGCATATTCAAAATTAATTTTTCGCTTCCTTCCTTCTCTACGGCAAAAATATTATAAGGAATGCATATTCCGTTATTCATGAATCTTCTTTTTATATCTTCCACTGTTGCATTCTTTTTCACGACCTGGTAATGCTCCATGAGTGCATCCGGAGCCCAGCCGATAAGGTAATTCCC
>JBBRTN010000402.1:0-2672 GCA_038244395.1 Ignavibacteria bacterium | reverse complement strand
GGTAACTTTTGATGAAGTAGGAACAGGACTGGTTGCGACAAATTCGAGATGCTTGTCTGTATGGTTCGCCGATGCCAATACCGGATACATTGGTGCAGGCAGTCAGAATAATTTCACAAGCGTAATTTTAAAAACTACTAACGCAGGTCAGAACTGGGTAACAGTTTACAGTGATCTATCCGGTTCTACAAGTTATATAACTTCTCTTGGCGGGGCAGATGCAAATACAGTTTGCGCTTCATGGGCAAACGGGAGTTGTATCAGAACGTCTAACGGCGGAACTAACTGGTCAGAAATTTCAGGACAATTTCCAACGCTTATGAACAGCATAAGCTTTACAAATTCTTCAACAGGATTTTGTGCCGGAAGTGGCGGTTCATTTACAAGAACGACTAATGGGGGATTGAGCTGGACAACATTATCAACACCACAAACCGACTGGTCTTATTTTCAGGTTAAAGTTGTTTCCTTATCCGAAATTTATGTTATAGGTGATCCTTCATTTTTATATAAATCCACTGACCAGGGCTCAAGCTGGTCTTCTTTGCCAATAAGCGTTCCTGGTCCGGCGAGTACATTCGTATGGTATTCACTTGATCACTTCGGTTCTACTTATGTATTGTCAGGAGATTACGGAATTGTGGCAAAGTCAACAGACGGGGCTGCAACGTGGACTGCTCCCGGATATTTCCAACTCACGACACAGCTGATGTTTGATATTACCACAGTGCCCGGTACAAGTAAATACTGGACAGTGGGAAGAGCATATACAGGTACGGACAGAGAAATTCTGTATTCATCCAACAGCGGTGCAAATTGGACTCCTTATAACCTTGGAGTAACAGGAGATTTCTTTTCAATCTCAATGATCAATGAGAATACAGGATATGTAAGCGGACAGAACAACCAGGTTTTGAAAACAACAAATGGCGGTGTGAACTGGTTTGCAAAAACAGGTCCATCACCGGTAGCAACGTCACAATTATATAGCTGTAAGTTTATTAATGAAAATACAGGATGGGTATTCGTAAACTTTTCGACAGTTGCCGGTGGTAATGTTTTTAAAACAACAGACGGCGGAGACAGCTGGGCACAATATACAACAGGTGCGGCAAGCGAAAATATTTATGCTTCTGATATGGTTGATGCAAACACAGGATTTTGTGTTATGAATCAGTCCAACAGACCAATCTACAGAACAACGAATGGTGGAGTAAACTGGACAGGAGCTACCATTACAGGCTTCACGTCAAGTATACATGGAATTTCTTCACCCGACGGGAATACGGTTTATGCATGCCAGACTTCCGGTACATCAAGAGTTGCTAAATCAACTAACGGAGGAGTAAACTGGACATTGATAACATTACCGGCTACCGCAGATTATTCAAGCATAGATTTTAAAGATGCCAATACCGGATATGTACAGGGAAACAATACAACAGTAGTATGCAGGACTACAAACGGCGGAGCAAGCTGGACATTTCAGAATACACATGCTATTACAGCCGGTAAGGTATATGTATCACCCGGTGATACAGCATGGTCTCTTGGAGGAAATACTTCAATACTTAGGTACACCGGAGTTTCAAGCCAGGTAAAATTAGATTTAACCGTTCTCCTCGAAGGCATGTATTCTCAGGTAACAAATAAATTGTCAAGAAGGGATACAGTGAAAGCTTATTTGAGAAACTCAACTTCGCCTTATGCAATAAAAGATTCTGCTATATCTATAATTGATACTGTCACATTCACAGGACATTTTACATTCCCTAATGCCACCTCGGGTACATATTATATTGATGTAAGATATTTTAATACTCTGGAAACATGGAGCAAGTCAGGCGGAGAGACAATGATTACAGGTTCTGTTTATAATTATGACTTTACAAATCTAAGCGCAAAGGCATTTGGAAATAATATGATTCAAAAGGGTAGCAAGTGGTGTATATACAGCGGTGATGTCAATCAGGACGGAACAATCGATCTGACAGATGACGGGCTCATTGATAATGATGAATATAATATAGTAACAGGATACGTCGCGACAGACCTTAATGGTGATAATATTGTAGACATTTCTGATGCAGCTATTGCGGATAATAACACTTATAACTTTGTTTCAAAAATAACTCCTTAAAAGTTAAATAGCTGCAAAACATTTAAGTTTCTTATTTTAAAAAGCCGGAAGAGAAATCTTTCGGCTTTTTCATTAATTAAAAGCAAAATTAGAAATGCTAATTTAAACTAATCTAATCTAAATTTAATTTAATCAAATCTAAATCCAATATACGGCAGTTCAAATTAAATTATTAAATAAAAAAAACCGGGAAAATTTCTTCACCCGGTTTTATGAATAATTACTATTTAATATTTTATTACTTGTTCAAAGACAGTTTCTCTATATAAATGAAATTTCCATTTCCGCCTTCGCCAAAAATTCTGTAAAAATAATTTCCGCTGGATAAATTACCTGCATTTAACTGAACAGTATAGTAGCCTGCTGTCTTTGTTTCATTTACAAGACTTGCTACTTCTTTACCTGACAGGTCATATTAAATTACTAAAATAAAAAACCGGGAAAATTTCTTCACCCGGTTTTATGAATAATTGCTATTTAATATTTTATTACTTGATCAAAGTCAGTTTCTTTGTGTCAATGAAATTTCCAT
>JBBRTN010000401.1:0-2674 GCA_038244395.1 Ignavibacteria bacterium | reverse complement strand
GAAGGCGTTTGAAAAATTTAAAACGAATGTTATTTTGCTGGATTAAAACTCAAGGGAAAAACCGGAATTGAAATTCCTGTTGGGAGCCTGGATTCTCTCGAGCTCCTGATAGGATTCATCGAAAAGATTATTTACAGCAATGAAGCATGAAATTTTATCGGTTAAATTTTTGCTGAGTTTAATATTGAAAAGAAAATATGCCTGGGGTTCTTCATATTTGTAAAACAAAACTTCCTGGATCCTGCTTAAATATCTTCCGTTAAGGTTTAAATCAAATCCCGAGTAATTAAAATTAGTTGTAAAATTAAAATTATGCTCCGGCTTGTACGGAAGATAATCATCTTTCCTGTTTGCCGATAAGTCCCTTGCATTAAGATATGTATAGCTTACATTAAAAAAATATTCAAAAGGATTTTTTAACAGACTTAGCTTTGAATTATAGTCTATATAAAATTCGAATCCCTTTATTTGAGCATCAGCCACATTTTGCACCTGAAACGGACCATAAGGTGAAGTACTGGTATTAACGTATTGTATCAAATTCTGATACTTGTTAAAGAAAACACAAAAATCGAATGTAAACCGATTAAGATACTGCTTCCTCATTCCGATCTCAGCCGAGAGAATCTCTTCCGGTTTCAGATTCGGATTGTAAAGAAAATCAAATCCTCCGAACAATTCTTTTTTAAAATAAATCTCAGCTATTGAAGGAGCGCGGAACGCTCTCCCTATCAAACCCCTGAACGCAGTATTGGAAAAAATATTATTAACCGCAGCAGGTGTATATATAAGTGAAAACTTTGGGTTGAGCTGCACGGATTTTATTCCCGAGACGACTTTATTAAGATCCACTCTTGCACCTACGGTAGATGATAAAATGGGATTTCCATTTTTTTCTTTTATTATATCAAATTGGTCCTGAGCAAACACACCGAAATTATTCATCTGCTGATCTCCGTAAAGTATCTCGCTTGGATCCGACTTTACAATGTTAAGTTGAAAGTCAAAGCCTGAAATTAAATAATTGCTTCTGCCAAGCTGAAAGTCAACCTGAGTGATATTGCCGAGATTATAAGAATTAATAAAGGTATTTAATCCCTCTCCCGAATCTGCAAACTGCGTGGATACAGGATTGTTAGGGTTATAAAAAGAATTACTGTTAAGATAGTAATAATAAAATCTGGTGGTATATTTTGAAATGGAATTAGGGACTGCGCTGTAGAATAAATCATAACTCTGTGTTTCCTTTTTTATTTTGTCGCCGAGATAATAATCGGCAACTTTATATGGCTCGGCATTCTGTCCAACAGACTTTTTCCAGTAATGCGGAAACCCGCTGCTTGAATTTGTATACTGGAATGTAGCCTCAAGATCACGGTTGCTGAAAACATCGTAAGTGAACTTTCCAATTCCGCTGTAAAAATTATAATAATTCTGCTGAGACCATCCGTCGTTATTCTGATAATTTAAATTTAGAAGGTATGAGAATTTTTTAATTGTATTGCTTTGTATAATATCTGCTCCGGAAAAAGACTGTAGATTATTAGAAAATTTTAAATTATCCGGGAGCTTCCCGTAAAAACCGTAATTTAAATTAATACCGGTGTAGGCTTTAAACGTCGGCTTTTTTGTAATGACATTGATTACTCCACCAATGGCGCTTGACCCGTAAAGCGAGGAGAATGCTCCCTTCACTACTTCTGTCCTTTCGATTATTGAAACCGGTATAAGAGACCAGAGAGCGCCTTTAGAATCACCTGTAAGGGAAGGTCTGCCGTCAAGTAACAACAAAACCCTGTTCCCTATTCCTCCGCCCGCTACATCCGATGAGCCCCGGATTGAAAGAGAATTTACATTTATTCCGCTGCTCCGGTTTAAGGTCACACCCTGTACTTCTTCCAGTACATTGTCAAAGGTCAAAATGTTTTTTCTCTTTATCTCATCAGCGCTTACTACCGAAATTGATGAAGGAGTCTGCTGAAGCGTTACTTCTGTCTTTGTTGAAGTAACGTTTATTTTATCTATTTCAATTTCTGCCTCATCCATGAAGATATCCAGTGTCTTGGATTTTGAAGATTGAATGTATACTTTATTTGAAAAGTCATCGTAGCCAATGTGAGAAGCTGTAATTGCATAAATGCCCTCACTCAGATTCTGAAATTTATAATTTCCGGAAATGTCAGACTCCGTTTTAAGGAATTCCTTTGATCCGTCTTTTTGAATTTTAATGTTTACAGAACTTATAATGGTATTTGCCTTCCTGTCAATTACCTTTCCATCTACAGACCCCTGTGCTGCTAATTCTTTTGAAAAGAGTATTAACAAAAACAAAAGCAGAATCTTATTTCTAAAGATTCTGCACTTGATATTTAAAATAAAAGATTTTTTTGAAAAGCTCATTATTTAATATATTCTGTTCAGTGTATCCGACCAGCTGATAAAATTTATATTTTCTACACCCTGACTATTAGTAATTGTTACTTTTCCCGGATTCCCGAAAATACATGCGGAGGAATGAGAAGTATCACAACCATACATACCTAAACCATGCGTTGATGTCGCCGGGTCATAAGGTAGTTTTATCCATGCCGAAGTCAGAACAAAAATGCCGTCCGGAAGGTTCGTTAATTTATAATTTGCTTTGTATGTGTTGCCTACTTTTGTTATGACTAAT
>JBBRTN010000400.1:0-2682 GCA_038244395.1 Ignavibacteria bacterium | reverse complement strand
ATTTTCAAAACCTGATCTTCATTTTGCAGGAAGGTTCGCATCTAAGGAAGCATACTCAAAGGCAATCGGAACAGGCGTAGGAAAAGAATTCAGCTGGAAAGATATCGAGGTTGTAAACAATGAAAAAGGAAAGCCATACATCGTTCATCTTAAGAATAATGAGTTCTCGGAATTAAAATTTGAAATTAGCATATCTCACACGGAAGATTATGCATGCGCAGTAGTAAGCTGTGAGACAAATAGTTAGCTTATCCTCACGTATAATTTACTCTTTCCAATAAAATTGCTTTATTGTTCATATCGTGTTACGCTGAATACACCTTCCTGATTATTTATTTTTTCAATTATCTGATTGAGCTGCTTCAAATTTTGAATGCTTAAAATAAAGGTTCCTTCAAACATAGAGCTCTTCGTTTTAATATCAACACTCTTTATGTTAAAGTTCTTTGAAATGGTTTTTGTAATTTCATTAAGAATCCCGGGTCGGTCTTCGCCGATAATTTTTATTCCTCCGGTAAATTCCCCGAGCTCGGTCTCATTCCAGTTAATCTGTATAATTCTGTCGGGCTCTTTCAGGTAGAGATTCAGAATATTTTTACAATTCTTCCTGTGAATCCTTATTCCTTTTTCCTGGCTGATAAAGCCGATTACATCATCTCCGGGTATCGGGTTGCAGCATTTTGCAAAGTCATATTTTATGCCGTGTATGTTCTGAAGAGAACCTTTGCCCAGACTGATCCCGTCAATAGAAGTTCTGGCTTCATGAACGAATTTATCGAAGTTTGTGGAAATGCTTTCCTGTAATTTTGATCCGTCGGTTCCGTTCCTCTGCTCGAGAGACTGAAGTTTTATTTTATCTGTAAGTACATCAATGACTTCATTGAGTTTATTCTCATCCTGTGATATTGAAAAATAAAAATGCCCCGTGTCCTTATATTTTAATTTATGAACAATCTTAGAAAGTCCGTCGTCGGAAATATGTACTTTATGTTTTTTAGCTTTTCGTTCCCAAAGTTCTTTTCCTTCCTTTATTAATTTTCTTTTAGCGGTATTAAAATATTTTCTTATATCAGACTTTGCCTTGTGTGTTACCACAAATTTTTCCCAGTCGATTTTCGGAGTCTGATTTTTTGAAGTTAATATTTCAATCTGGTCACCGCTCTTAAGGGATGTATCAAGATTTACAATTTTCCCGTTCACCTTAGCCCCAATGCACTGCAGTCCTATCTGTGTATGAATTTCAAAAGCAAAATCAACAGCCGTCGCGCCCGCAGGAAGGATTTTTAATTCACCTTTTGGAGTGAAGCAGTAAATTTCATCCTGATAAAGATTCAGCTTAAAACTTTCCAGAACCTGCGAAGATGTCTCATCTTTTGAGCTTGATTCAAGCGTCTCCCTGATCCACTTCATCCAGTTCTCAAGATTTGAATCGTATAAAACACTGTTTTCCTTGTACTTCCAGTGAGCTGCAATACCCTTTTCTGCAACTTCATGCATTTCCTTTGTTCGTATCTGCACTTCAACCATCTTTCCTTCCTTGCTTACAAGGGTAGTATGAATTGACTGATAATTATTCTGTTTAGGAAGTGAAATGTAATCCTTGAAACGTTCGGGGACAGGAAGATAAATCTCAGAGCAGATGCCATAAACCGAAAAACAATCGTTCTTGTTTTTTGTATCAAGTATAATTCTGACCGCAAATAAATCATAAAGCTCATCAAAAGATTTGTTCCTGTTTATCAGCTTCTTGTAAATACTATACAGATGTTTTGCTCTTCCGTAAATCTCAAATTTATATCCTGCTTTTATCAGTCTCTCTTTAATCGGCTCAATAAATTTCTTAATAAATTTTTCACGCTCTCTTTTCTTTTCTTTTAATTTCTTGGCAACTTCATCGTACACTTTCCTGTCAAGATATTTAAACGACAGGTCTTCGAGCTCAGTCTTCACTGATGATAATCCAAACCTGTGGGCACGTGGAGCATATATGGCAAGTGTTTCCTGCGCCAGCCGTATTTGTTTGGCAGAAGAAAGAAACTCAAGAGTCCTTAAATTGTGAAGGCGGTCTGCAAACTTTATGAGGATAACGCGGATGTCTGAAGTCATTGAAAGAAGCATCTTCTTATAAGATTCAACCTGCTTCATTTCATAGTTCTCAAACATTCCTTCGATTTTAGTGGCGCCATTGACAATCTCCGCGACTTCATCTCCGAATTCTGCTTTGATATCTTTTAAAGTGAATTTTGTATCTTCAACAACATCATGAAGCAATGCCGCCGCAATTGAAATGGAATCAAGAGGAATTTCTTTTGCTAAAATTAATGCAACATCATAAGGGTGGGAAATAAAAGGCTCTCCCGAGGCACGCTTATCATTTTTGTGTGCTTCGTATGCAAACTTAAACGCCTGAGTGATTAATTTATCATTAGCAAGATATGCAGGTAAATTTTTATTGCTGTGGTAAAGTAGTTCATCAAGCTTCTTTTTGTAGAATGTACTAAACAAAGTTCAGTCGTAAAGTTTTGAAAAGATCCTATCCGTTCAATGTTCAATTTTAAATTTCAAATTGCTAACCCTATGTTCCAAACATCCGGTCACCCGCGTCACCAAGCCCCGGAATTATGTAGCCCTTTTCATTTAATTTTTCATCAAGACTGCAGGTGATTATTTCTATAAATCTCT
>JBBRTN010000399.1:0-2705 GCA_038244395.1 Ignavibacteria bacterium | reverse complement strand
TTTCAGAGAAATGGGCTGGGAAATATCTGTAATTACTGCGATGCCGAATTATCCGAAAGGAAAAATTTTCAAAGAATACCGGGGCAAGTTCAGAATGGAAGAAAAAATCCTCGGAGTCACCGTCATGAGATACTGGCTGTATGCGTCTGTCGCGGTAAAAAGAATCCCGAGAATAATTTCGATGCTGTCATTTTCGTTTACCAGCTTATTCAGTTTTCGTTTCGTTAAAAAATTAAAACCTGATTTTTTTTTTACCGAGAGCCCCCCATTAACACTGGGTTTCAGCGGATATATTTTATCAAGGATGAGCAAGTCAAAATTAATAATGAACATATCCGATATATGGCCATTAAGTGCAAAAGAACTTGGAATGATTAATGACGGATTTATTTACAGAAGATTAGAGGCTCTTGAAAAATTTTTATATAAGAAATCCTATTTATGCACAGGACAATCGGAAGAGATTGTTGAGCACATTAAGAAAAGCGGCGGGCGTAATGTTTATCTGTTCAGGAACGGGGTTGATGTTAGCAGATTTAAAAACAGGAAGACGGAATTTTCAAATCAGGAAAAAATTAAAATAATATATGCAGGACTGATTGGCGTTGCGCAGGGTGTTTATGAAATTTCAAAGAATATTAATTTTACCGAACTTGGAGCCGAGTTTCATATTTACGGCGACGGCGCAGAGAGACAGGAATTAAAAAACTTTTTAAAAAATAATCCCGGAAGAAATATTTTTTTACATGAAAGTGTAGACAGGGAGAAAATCCCTGCGCTGCTTGCTCAATATTACTGCACGATCATTCCTCTCGTCGGAAGTATTCACGGAGCCGTTCCTTCGAAAATCTATGAAGCTATGGCTGCCGGACTGCCGGTACTTTTTTCGGGCGCGGGTGAAGGAGCAAAAATCATAGCTGAGAACAGAGTCGGATTAGTATCTGCTCCAAAAGATTTTGAATCATTAAAGAAGAATATCTTAGAAATAAAAAACTCTCCTGAACTCAGGAATAAAATGTCAGCAGAAGGAAGAAGAATTGCAGAAGAAAAATTCGACAGGAAGAATATTATTAAAGATTTTTCCGGCAGACTTGTATCAATATTGAATTGAATTGGATTGAAATAAAATAAATGAATAAGAAAAGGATTATAAAAAAATGAAAAGCGTTTTCATCGGTTCTAAAAATGAATTTGACGATATGATAGTTGACTGGCTAGCAGCTAACACTCAGTTAACAGGTGTAGTCTGGTCTGATTCGGCGACATGGAGGAAGACATGGAAAGGCAGATTCCAATACGGGATGAAGAGGGCAAAGAAATACGGCTTCTTCAAAGTCATTAATGAACTGATGCTGTTTTTTTATGTGAAGAAAAAAGTAGCAGTGAAGGATTTGAAATTGCTGAAGAGAGAAGTAATAAGACCATACTGGAAAGAAACAGGAAGGGATTTTAATAATTTAAAATTCAAAGAAATAAATTCAGACAACGTCAACAAAAAAGAGGTGCTTGATTTCCTGAACGAATGCAAGCCGGACATTATTTTTGCAATGTGTGTGAATGATTTCTTTGGAAAGAAAATCAGGAATATTCCGGGGTACGGAGTTTTCCTCTGGCATGAAGGCCTGACTCCTGAATATAAAGGTCTTTACTCTCCCTTCTGGACTTTGTATAATGAGGATTATGACAAACTTGCTTACACATTTTTAAGAATGAATGATGATATTGACGGAGGGGAAATATATGTTCAGGGATTTGCAAAAGGGATTGATCTCAGCAGGCATAATTATTCATACATAGGTCACAGGGCAATCTATGAGAGCCTTCCCGAAGTGGGAGTATTTCTGAAGAACCTTGAAGTGGGCGCTCAGAAATTATTACCGGGAAGAAATGTTAAGCCCGGTTACTATACATATCCCGGGATTACTCAGTATATCAGCATGAGAAATAAATTAAAAAAACATCTTTCGAAAAACAGCAAAAAATAAAAAACCAGAATATTGAAATATTTAATTACAGGCTCTGCAGGTTTCATAGGTTATCACGTTTGCGAAAGATTGTGCTCAGAGGGATTTGAAATAACGGGAATAGATAACATGAATCCTTATTATGATGTGAAACTTAAGCAGGCGAGACTTAACAATTTAAGGAAATATAATAATTTCAGACAATACAATTTAGATATGTCTGACTCTGAAATGCTGAAAGAATTTTTTGAGAAAGAAAGACCGGACTATGTAATACATCTTGCAGCGCAGCCCGGAGTCCGTTATTCTATTACACATCCGGAAGTAAGTATAAAAAATAATATAAATGCTTTTTTTAATTTGCTCGAGTGCTGTAAGATTTATGAAGTTAAGTCATTGATCTATGCATCTTCAAGTTCAGTTTACGGAAATAATAAAAAGTATCCGTCTTCAGTCGAGGATAATGTAGACCATCCCGTCTCATTGTATGCAGCGACAAAAAAATCGAATGAGTTAATGGCATACACTTATCATCATCTTTACAATATTCCCGTAACAGGACTAAGATTTTTTACAGTGTATGGTTCATACGGAAGACCGGACATGGCTTATTATAAGTTCGCTGCAAATATTATTCAGGACAGTCCTATAGATGTTTATAATAACGGAGACATGGAAAGAGATTTTACATACATTGATGATGTAGTCGAATCAGTTTACAGGCTTGTAAAGAGGGAAATA
>JBBRTN010000398.1:0-2714 GCA_038244395.1 Ignavibacteria bacterium | reverse complement strand
TTTCAAAGCTACTTCTCTGGGTGTACTCTTTTTTTCACGAAATCCTCTCTGCTTCTTAAAACAAATGCGAATCTCTCCGGAGGTTTTCGCTTCTATTTCTCCGATTTTTCCGACAATCTTTTCCAACGAATCATCCGATAAATATTCCGTTATAAAATTTTTCCTGTTCATATTTAAATAATAATATTAAATAATAAATATTAGACTACACTGCATCTCACCAGCTGCCGCTTGCTCCGCCTCCGCCGAAAGAACCGCCGCCTCCTGAAAATCCTCCGCCGCCTCCGCCGCCGCCAAATCCACCACCACCGCCAAATCCGCCCCAACCTCCGTTATTCCATCCTCTTCTGCCTGTGTATACAGACCTTCCTGAGCCAAACATGCGCTTCATTGCAGAAATAAAAATGAAGAAGAATATAAAACCAAAAATTACAATTAGAAATACCGGGACTCCAAAGCAGCAGGTTTCATTTTTATCATTTGAATTATTATCGGCAGTGTATTCTCCCTTTACGGCAGATATAATCGCATCAACGCCTTTATTAATACCTTCATAATAATTTCCGGATTTGAAAGCGGGCGTTATTTCATTTCTGATAATCTGAGAACTGAGTGCATCTGTCATTACTCCCTCCAGTCCGTATCCGACTTCTAAACGGATTTTCTTATCATCCTTTACTATCAGCATCAGTAACCCATTGTTCCTGTCTTTCTTTCCGATTTTATTTTTTTCTGCAAGTCTTATTGAAACATCTTCAAGAGATTCTCCATCGAGACTTGAAATCATATAAACAATAATCTGATTGGTTGTGGCTTTATCTTCACTTCGCAGCTTTTCATTTAAGCCGGTCAGCTGTGAAGCAGTCAGGGTGCCGGTTTCATCAACCATATATTGCCGCAATTGGACCGGGTTTTCGGATAGCTGCCTTCCGTTATTCTGAGAATATGTTAATGAATTTCCGCACAGGCATACAAGCAGACTCAGAAATATTAGATATTTACGTTTCAAAAGACCTTATTAAAAAATTAAAAAATAATTTTATTTAAAAATAAAAAAAGCGATCAGAAAAATTCAGACCGCTTTAATGTAAATTAAAAACTATATTATTAACCGCCAGCGGTTTTTACAATTTCTAAATCCGGATCTTCCATCTTCATGAAGCTGTATCTCTTTTCAATCGCTGCTTTATTAATTTCATCCAGTATATCAACCATCATATTGTATTTCATTTTCCTGTCAAACTTCAACAGTATAATTAGTTTAGGATCGGAGGCATAATAGCTCTCGATTTTCTTCTTCATATCATTGAAGCTTACCTTTTCAGGCGTATCTTCAGTGCCGTCCGATTTACCTTTTGAGAAATATACATTACCGGTCTCAGCCACTCTTATGTAGAGTACGTCTCCCATATCTACTTTTATTTTGTCTTTCTCATCTCCCTTCGGAAGATTTATCTGCATAATCTGCGGAGTATTTAAAGTCGTTGTAAGAATAAAAAATGTCAGAAGCAGCATTATAACATCCACCATGGGAGTCATGTCTATTTTCACCCCAATTTTTTTTCATTTTTTGTATTTCTTTTGCTTATGTAGACCGCCTCCACTTTCCGGGGCATCAAATCCGCCACCTGCCATAATTTAATTCCTTATAAATTAAATTTTAAAAATTGTTTTTTTATTCCTGTTTATCAGATTTAATATCAGTAACCAGGGCAAACCTCGTATTGTGAGTTAACTTGAAGCTGTCCATCAGGTCTTCCACTACACCGTAATCCGAATCTTTGTCGCCTTTGAGTACAATTCTGAAATCGGATTTTCCTGCAGTTTGATTTTTTAAAGCTAACCGCAAATCTGTTAATGTCTTTTCAAACTGACTACGGTTTAATGTCGTAACTTTCCTTTTGAATTGTTTGCCGTTGACTTTGCCTCCTGTTAATTCATATTCACTTTTTGTGGTACTATCAGGGTGGTACAGTCCAACACCGAATGCATCGCCGAATACCTGCTCTCTTACTTTATAATTATCAACGTCTACAAACACATCTCCTGCTTTGGTTATCGTCAGAGTCATAATATCTTTCTCCGGTAATTTGGTTGTGTCGGTTACAACAGATTCAGGCAGTTTAATCTCAATTGCTTCAGTTGATTCTGCTTTGAATGTTGCTACAAGCATCAAAAACGTTAGCAATAACATTATTACGTCAACTAAAGGTGTCATGTCAATATTTACACCGGGTTTCTTTATTGATCTTGCTTTCTTCATAATTTCTGTTAAAAAAATTTTTAATAGTTGGAGTTCTTATTAAACTTGAGCAGTCTTCCTGGTTCCTTTTAATGATAATATTTGTATCATGTTGTAAGTCGCTTCATCTATCATATAAGTAATGTTACCGACTTTGGTAACGAAATAATTATAAGATATGGTTCCTACAATAGCGCCGAATAATCCTCCCGCGGTATTTATAAGAGCTTCGGAAATACCGGATGAAAGCTCGGCAGCATTAGGAGTTCCTGCAGTTGCCAGCGCCTGGAATGCCCTGATCATACCTACTACAGTTCCAAACAGCCCTATAAGCACTGAGACGGAAGCAATCGTAGAAAGAACCACAAGATTTCTTTCAAGAAGAGGAACTTCAAGCATCATAGCTTCTTCTATTGCAGACTGAACTTCCTGAATCTTCTGATCTGCCTCAAGTTTATTATCACCGGAGAGA
>JBBRTN010000397.1:0-2719 GCA_038244395.1 Ignavibacteria bacterium | reverse complement strand
GTAAAATTTTTACGACGATGAACAAAACAATTCACTCTTATAAGCTTCGTTAATCAAATTTTTTTCATGAAAATTCTTTGGACATATTTACCAAGCATATCAAACTCCAGATTCACTATATCTTCTTCCATCAGTCTGCTGAAATTAGTTGCTTCAAAAGTATATGGAATTATTGCAACCTTAATCATCACCTTCAACGATGATTCTTTTACAATCTCAGCAACCGTCAGGCTTACACCATTAATTGTAATCGAACCTGTATAAATAATATTGTCCCTGAACTTTCCCGGAAATTGAATGAAAAATTCACTACTGTTATTAATTTTACTGATTCTTTTGATAATGCCTGTTGTGTCAACATGTCCCTGAACTATATGTCCATCAAGCCTGGAATTTATCTTTACAGCTTTCTCAAGATTAATAATCACTCCTGCCTTCAATAGCCCAAGGTTTGTTTTACCAAGCGATTCTTTAATAGCCGTGAATCCGAATGTATCCTTGGATTTTCTTTCCACTGTCATGCATGCGCCGTTAACCGAAATACTGTCCCCTGTATTTACTCCTCTCAGGAATTTTTTTTTAAACGGCTCAATGATGAATTGGATGCTGCTTCCCTCAGGATTCATGCTTAATATATTTCCGAGGTCTGTAATTATTCCGGTAAACATTTTATATATTTTTAAAATACATTAATACATCTTTATCAAATCTTTTTATAAATCCCGGCTGAAGATTCTTTGCCTCGCTTAATTTAGTGATTTCAAAATCATTGAATGAAGAGATTCCTTTTCCGATTATTTTGGGAGCTGTGAAAATAAATATATCATCAAAGAGTCCGGTCTTTGCAAACTGCGAATAAAGATTCGCTCCGCCTTCTACGAGAACGCTTGAAATATTAAGTGAATAAAACTTTTTCAGAATATCCTTCAGTACCAGTTTCTGGTCTTTCTCTTTTACCCGTATGATGTTTTTATTATAAATTTCTGTTACTGATTTTTTTGAAATTCCTTTTAGCACAAAGGTCTTGTCTTTTTCTTCATCGGTAAATAATTTCAAACTGACAGGGAGTGTTGAATTGCTGTCAATAACAATTCTATAAGGCGTTCTGCCGTGAACATCCCTGACTGTCAGAGAAGGGTTATCATACTTAGCCGTATTTTTCCCGATCAGAACCACGTCATATTCGCTTCTCAGCTGATGAACATATTTTCTCGACGCTTCGCCGGTTAACCATTTGGATTTAAAATTATTCAATGCGATTTTACCGTCTAAACTTTGAGCTATTTTCAGACTGATATACGGCAGTTTTTTGGTTACAAACTTAATGAAAAACTTATTCAGTTCTTTACATTCTTTTTCCAGCACGCCCGTCCGGACATCAATGCCTGCTCTCCGGAGTTTCTTAATTCCTTTTCCGTTAACTTTTTCATACGGGTCTTTCATACCGATCACTACGCTTCCTACTTTTTCACTTACAAGTAAATCCGCACAGGGAGCGGTTTTGCCCGGATGTGAGCATGGTTCCAGATTAACATATATCGTACTCCCTTTTATTTCGAATCCGTTTTTCTTTGCATCCAGCACGGCATTTACTTCTGCATGAGCTTCTCCGTATTTTTTGTGATATCCCTGCCCGATTATTTTTCCATCTTCTACTATCACACTGCCCACCAGCGGATTAGGAGATACAGATCCAATTCCTTTCAGGGCAAGCTCAATGCATTTCTCCATAAACTGTTCGTCATTATTCATATTATTCATGTCAGTTTTTGATTCCTGTTTTTAATTTTGCTGATTACACTGTCAGGGTTATTTCTGTAATAAATATAGGTAGGCGACTCCAGCTTGCGGACAAAAAATTTGGCCTTCGCCCTTTCATAAAACTCCGAGTCGTGGGAATAGACATCAGCAAATCCTCCGAGCTCTTCAAACACTTCTCTCTTTCCGAAAAATGTTCCGCCGATTATACACTCGTCAATGTGAATTAATTTTGACATGTCTCTTGCATCGGGAACATAAAAATCCTTTTCATCTCCGATAATAGTCGCAGGTGAGTGAATAAGATCAACATTGTCTTTATTTTTCATGAAATAATTTACTCTGTCTTCAATGTGAGTATTTTTATATTCGTCATCGGAATCAATAAATGTAATAAACTTTCCCGAAGAATTAATTATACCTGCATTCAGCGATAACGGATGCCCACAGTTTTGGTGGCGTATGTATTTAAAATTATTATTATTCTTTAAAACGGGGAACAACTCGGTCTCAATACCGTCAGTGCTTCCGTCATCTACTATTATCAATTCGTAATTTTTGTAAGACTGTTTTAAAACGGAATCTATAGCTCTTCTGAAAAAGTCCCTGCTGTTAAACAGAGTAAGGATGACGGATACTTTATATTTATTTGTATCAGTCTCCATCCCAGTTAATTTGCTTTGCGCTTTTAGGAATTTTTAATTTGTAGTTGAGCCTGTTGTTGTTGAATTTTTGTGAAGAATATGTAAGCCAGATATTTTGTTTTTCTTTTGGGCGTGCAATAGAAATTTTCTGCGGAAAATATATGCCCTCGGATTCGAAAAAATTTTCATAAATGATTTCTACTTTGACATTTCCATCATTATCATAAGTCCCGAGTTTTGTCACATAAAAGTTTTCAGGATTTATCCAGTACTTCTTTATCTCGTCAGGAGATTTAACAGTCACAAGATAAGTTTCG
>JBBRTN010000396.1:0-2721 GCA_038244395.1 Ignavibacteria bacterium | reverse complement strand
TTTATGAAATATATTATTCAATTCCTGTGAAAGGTTTCCTTCCGTATTAAAATGAAAGAGGCGAAAATTATCGCCTCTCTGATGCAGCAATTATAAATTATAAATCTTTACTTTGTAAAACTGAGCTGATTAAAAAACTGCCTGCTCTTCGTAAACTCCGAATACTTCTTTCAGCTCCGCGCACATTTCCCCCAGAGTAACATATTTCCTTGCGCAGTCTAAAACTCTCGGCATAAGATTCGTTCCGTCGGCTGCGGATTTCTTTAATTCCTCCAGCGCTTTTTTGACATCATCATTATTGCGGGACGCCTTTAATTCTTTAAGTCGTTTTACCTGCTTCTCCTCTACGTCTTTTGAAATATAAAGTATAGGGATATCAATTTTTTCATTTTCTTCTACGAAATCATTTATACCCACAACTATTTTTTCTTTCTTATCCAATTCTTTTTGATACCTGTATGCCGCATCAGCAATCTCTCTCTGGAAGAACCCGTTTTCAATACAGGCGATGACTCCGCCCTGCGCGTCAATTAGTTCAAAGTATTTTTCTGCTTCGGCTTCAATATCATCTGTTAATTTTTCCACATAATAACTTCCTCCAAGAGGGTCAGCAACATTTATAACACCGTGTTCATAAGCTATGATCTGCTGAGTTCGTAAAGCAATCTTCACTGCTTTATCCGAAGGAAGAGCCAGCGTTTCATCCATTGAATTCGTATGAAGACTCTGTGTGCCTCCCAGAACTCCTGCCAGCGCTTCAATTGCAGTTCTCACAATATTGTTTTCCGGCTGTTGAGCCGTGAGCGAGCATCCTGCTGTCTGTGTGTGAAATCTTAATTGCCATGACTTAGGATCCTTTGCGCCGTATTTGTTCTTCATTCTCTTCGCATAAATTCTTCGGGCAGCTCTGAACTTTGCAATCTCTTCGAAAAAATCAAGATGTGAATTAAAGAAATGTGAAATTCTCGGAGCAAAAGCATCTACATCCATTCCTCTTGCTATGCAATGTTCAATGTATGTGAAACCGTCTGCAAGCGTGAATGCAAGCTCCTGCGCAGCTGTCGAGCCCGCTTCACGAATATGATATCCGCTTACACTTACAGGATTGAATCTCGGAACTTCATTAGTCGAATATTCAATCATGTCAGTGATTATTCTCATCGATTCTTTTGGAGGATAAATATATTCTTTCTGAGCAATGTATTCTTTAAGAATGTCATTCTGAAGTGTTCCCTGCAATTTATTAAAAGGTACTCCCTGCTTTTCTGCAACAGCAAGATAAAATGCATAAATCATAATTGCCGGAGAGTTGATAGTCATTGAAGTAGAAACTTTATCAAGTGGAATTCCATCGAAAAGAATTTCCATATCCTGTAATGATGAAATTGCAACGCCGCAAATCCCGACTTCACCTTCGGAAATCTCTGCATCGGAATCCCAACCCATAAGAGTGGGAAGGTCAAATGCTGTTGATAATCCTGTCTGTCCGTGTGCAAGCAAATACTTGAACCTCTGATTTGTATCTTCCGGCGTTCCGAATCCGGCAAACTGTCTCATAGTCCAGATTTTCCCGCGGTACATGTTGTGATGAATTCCTCTTGTGTAAGGATATTCACCCGGATATCCGATTTCATTATAATAATTTGTTTCTTTGATATCTTCGGGGGTGTAGCAGATCTCAAGTTCTTTTCCGCTTAATGAAGTGAACTTCATTCCGCTTGTTTTGGCTTTTGAAGCTTCTTCAAGCCATTCTGATTTAGAGATACTTTTTTTTGGCTCTGTATTATTCTTCATATAATAAGTATTAAAAATTAATTTTTCCGAATTTATACAAATATAGAATAAATGGAGTGGAAAATGAATTCAGTTTTATAGCTATACTGTATTAAACATGAGTATTGTTCCTGTGATTCGAGCGCATTGAGTATAAGGTGAATGCTGAAAATTTCTTGACGGATTTAGATATCAGAAATATACTGATAAGCCGAACTTTACATCTTTTTTTAACAGAGAGGTAATGTCTGACTCTCTTGACTCGGATATATTATAAAATCCATGAGTATATTTTTCTTTTCCGACTCCCAAAATATAATTATATTCCGCAAATAAGCTCATGCTTCTGAAAACAAAATACTCTGCGCCGGCTCCAGCTTTTGGCCCGATCAACCAGCTTGATACCTCATTATAATCGCCGCCATCATTTGAATAATAGTAATAGGAATAAGAATAGTTCACGCCAAGGCTGATATAAATATTGAAATCGGCTTTAGGATTTATGTAGTAAAGGTAAGATAAATTGCCGGCATAATTCTCTTCCTGCCGTAGAGTGTAATCAAATTCGTTTTCCTGGTTTCTGAAATAGTCAAGATTGAAGTCCAGTCTAAGCGCGCTCTTTCGAGAGAACTGAAATTTAATTGCCAGCACTGCATCGTCAAAATTAGTTAAAGTAAAATTACTTCCAATCCCGAACTGAATGGACCACATTCCGGACTTTAGAAAATTTTTTACTTCTTCTTTTGACAGCACAGAATCTGTAGATTTTTTTATGCTTTCCTGCGCGAAGGTAATGTTGAAAATAGAGAAGTAAAGAATTGAAGATAAAATAAATATTCTTAAGAATGCCTTCATTTTGTTCTTTAATTAATAAGAAAATTTTAATAATCAGGTGTTAAAAAAACTAACACACTGATTATTAAACTTAAAAATTTGAATTTATTTTTT
>JBBRTN010000395.1:0-2733 GCA_038244395.1 Ignavibacteria bacterium | reverse complement strand
TCTTCAAATTTCAGCATATCAACTTTAAGTCCTCTTTCCCGCGCCATTACTTCCGTAAGGTCAATAGGGAAGCCGAAAGTATCATACAGCCTGAATGCTTCATCACCCGGAAATATTTTCGTATTTTTCAGTGAGACTGCGACTTCATTAAAAAGTTTTATTCCTCTGTCGAGAGTAACATTAAAACTTTCTTCTTCCGCTTTGATTACTTCTTTGGTAAATTCTTTTTTATCTGTAATTTCAGGATATGCTTCCCCAAAGTTCTCCACGACTGAATCAACCAATTGGAATAGTATCGGCTGATGATAATCTAATTTCCTTGCGAGGCGGGAAGCCCTGCGTAATATTCTTCTGAGTACATACCCTCTGCCTTCATTGGATGGAATGGCTCCGTCGCTGATTGCAAAAGTCAAAGCCCTGATGTGGTCTGCGATAGCATTGATGGAGGAAATATTTTCGCCTTCGTATTTTTTACCGGTTAATTCTACTATACATGAAATAATTGGTAGGAATACATCGGTTTCATAATTTGATTTTTTATTTTGAAGAACTCTTACAATTCTCTCGAAGCCCATGCCGGTATCGATGTGTTTCATGGGAAGAGGTTCGAGCTCACGGTCTTTCTTCCTGTTGTATTGAATGAAAACGAGATTCCAGATTTCAATGACGTCTTCAATACCTGCATTGACATCTTCGGCCTTACAGCCATCTTTTGAAAAATCAAAATGAATTTCCGAACACGGACCGCAGGGACCGGTATCACCCATCTCCCAGAAATTATCCTTTTCATCAAATCTTAAAATATGTTTTGGATTAATGTCGGTATTATTTTTCCATATATCAAACGCTTCATCGTCGGTTTCAAAAACAGTTACCCAGAGTTTTTCTTTTGGAAGCTTCCATACTTCAGTAAGTAATTCCCATGCCCATGTGATCGCTTCTTTTTTATAATAATCACCGAAAGACCAGTTACCTAGCATTTCAAAAAAAGTATGATGATAACCGTCCATGCCGACTTCTTCGAGGTCATTGTGCTTACCGCCTGCGCGGATGCACTTCTGTGAGTTCGCAACACGTGTATAATCGCGGGTTCCCGTCCCCAGGAATACATCTTTGAATTGATTCATTCCTGCATTTGTAAAAAGCAAAGTCGGGTCATTATAAGGGACGACAGAAGACGAAGGAACAATCCTGTGTCCCTTCTCTTTGAAAAAATCTATAAACGATTGCCTTATTTCTTTTGACTTCAACGTAAAAATTTAATTATCATTAAAAATACGTTTATTGAATGATAAATTAAATGGTATTGGAGGGAAAATTACAGATAATTTCCAATGCTGTCCAAAACGTTTTTAACTAAAAGTATTGTCCGCTTTTCTTCTCATGGATCAAAAGAAAAGCTATATTTTAATCTTACAGGTTTTTCAATTTTAGGCAGGTCATCTGAAATTATTAGAGGGACAACAATGAGCTTCATTTAATCAAAATACATGAATGTGCATTTTCATTTTCAGTTCATCCCAAAGTGTATTAACTTGAGCATCTATTTTATTTGTTGATATGAGAATAATAATTTGGAGTAAAACCAATATAAAGATCTTCATAAATTAATTTATTTAATTAACAAAATCTTTCTCGAATAAAATTTATTATTTATAATTGTTTTTAAGAAATAGACTCCCGAACTTAACTCCGGGGTATTTACATTAATCTTATAATTACCTCTGTTGAAAAAATTATTTTCAATTTTCCTGACTTCTCTGCCGGAAATATCATATAAAAAAATTTTTACTTCGGATTTATTCGGGTTATTAATATTAATATTTATATTAAATGATAAATTATATGGATTAGGATAGACATCAATTCCTGAACTTTCAGTTGTCACAGTATTATTCCTTATCAAAACCGTATTTCCGTATTTGTCTATTTTAAAAATTAAAATATCTATCTGCTTATTTCCCCTGGAGGCTTCGGAGAATGAAACATTGGAATCCAATGATCCGGCAACTATGTATCCGGAATCCGAAGTGTTGTTAATATTATTTTGCTCAATATAGAAACTTTCGGGGTAATTGTAGAATTTGCTTGTTAGTATGACGCCCAGTGAATCCATTGTTAACAGCCTTCCAAAATTATATCCGCTCGTAGTTCCTAACGCAAAATTATTTTCTGAATTCTTAAGTATCCTATAATAGCCAAGCGCGCCCGCAAGTGGGTCATTCCTATAACTCCTGCCCCATATTACATTTCCGCTGCTGTCAAATTTCTGACAATATAAGTAAGCATCTTCATCTGCTCTGCCGGAAGATATGAAAGTATTCTCAGAGTTTTGAGCAATCGAAAAAATTCCCCAGTTAGATGGATATCTTTTATTCCAGATTACATTCCCGCTTGTATCGGTTTTTATAATGAAACCAATATTGGCTTTTGCGCCACAGATATAATATGAATTTTCAAGAAATATAAATGAATTATTGTAAGAGCTGTAAATACTAAATATTGGTATACTGTCATAGTATGCTTTATTCCAAACTACATTTCCGGATGTATCAAGCTTTGTAATTGAAACCGTTTCGGAATTATTCAATCCCAATGCAACAATATTCTTGTATTGATTAACAAATGACATCCCTCTGAATGTCAGCAAATCATAATTATAATTCCGGTCCCACAAAA
Organism: Ignavibacteria bacterium; assembly: GCA_038244395.1. Classification (GTDB taxonomy): domain Bacteria; phylum Bacteroidota; class Ignavibacteria; order Tepidaquicellales; family Tepidaquicellaceae; genus JAGPCH01. The sequence goes on along the minus strand of JBBRTN010000395.1, from coordinate 54 downwards.
TATTTCCTTGTGGATCGACTTTTGCAAGATGGGCAGTTGAATTAGTAAAGTAAG
>JBBRTN010000394.1:0-2733 GCA_038244395.1 Ignavibacteria bacterium | reverse complement strand
TTGGAGTTTTTACTACAATTGGCGATAAGGAGTTTTATTTTGAATATCCGTCGGCTCAAAGGAGAAATGAAGACTGGGACAGAATTGACAGGGAACTGAGCCCCGATATGCTTCATCACAAAGAATTTGCGAAGAGTTAAAAACAGCGCTTCGGAGAAATAATATTAAAACAACCCACTCTGAGTTTTTTTTCATTCAAAATACGGAGTGGATTTTTATTTTTGCAAAGTATTGAAGAGTAATGAGAGTAATAGTGATATGATTTTCTCAATTGAATCCGAAACTTAGATTAATTAAATTGTTTTTCACAAAAAATTAAAAAATCCATATATGAAATTTCCTGCTGCTTTAAAGTACACAAAAGATCACGAATGGGTGAAAGCCGAAGATAGTACATGTATAATAGGAATCACCGATTATGCACAAAGCGAGCTTGGTGATATTATCTATCTTGATATCACTGCAGAAGCCGGCAGCAATGTAAAACAAGGAGAGACGTTAGGTTCGATAGAAGCAGTAAAAACTGTATCTGAAATATACAGTCCCATATCCGGAAAGATTTTGGAGATAAACACTGCCATAAATGATAATCCATCTGTTGTCAATACAGATCCTTACGAATCGGGATGGATAGTAAAGATGGAGCCTTCAAACCAGGATGAAATTAATAATCTTATGGATTCGGATTCTTATAAAGTTCAGATAGGAGTTTAAATTTAATTGTTCTGATTTTTTAAAAAATTTACTTCCGGTTATCCGGAAAAGTTCTTTGAATATCTGAAAGGATAATACGATGTTGAAAGTATATATAAATAACATCAGCGAGGGAGAGCATAGTTTTAATTTTATTATTTCACATGGTGAAATCGAGATTGATACGGCTGAAATCGTTTCGGACATTAATGTATCCGTAAAACTTTACAAGTCAGGAAATCAGATTTCTTTGAAGACAAGTCTCTGCGGTAAATTCCGGTTTCAGTGTGACAGGTGTACTGAAGATTATATATCCGGTTTCAATAATGATTTTGAGATTATATATAAATATGATTTTGGTGAAATGGCGGATCAGTCTGAAGATGACGATATAAAATTTATTCCCTCCAATACACGGTATATTGATTTGAAAGATGATATAAGGGATTATATTTTACTTTCAGTACCGATGAAGAGAGTTCCGGAAGATTCAGGCGGGGAATGTTCTTTCTGTCACAAGACAATTAAGGAAATGACATTAAACGAAAAGCAGAAAGAAGTAAGCTCAGTTTGGGAAAAATTAATCAAAGCAAAAATTAAATAGAAAAATAAAATGCCAAATCCAAAAAGAAGACATTCAAAAGCTCGAGGAAGAAAGAGAAGAACTCATTATAAAGCAACGGCGCCAACTCTGATGGCTTGTCCTAATTGCAGTGAAATGAAACAGGCACATAGAGTCTGCCCAGCTTGCGGATTTTACGATTCAAGGAGTATTCTGATTCCCAAAAAATAAATTAAAAACACTCTCCGTATATATTCATCTCAATAATTTCATTTCATATTTAATGAATCAGATTTTATTTTTGCAGTTTGCAGTATGAGTAAAATAAGAATTGTCGTAGATGCCATGGGAGGAGATTTCGCCCCGTTAAATGATGTTTCAGGAGCGATAATAGCGGCAGAAGCAAAGCCTGATTCTCTTGAAATTATTTTAACGGGGAAAGAGCATCTGATAAAAGATGAACTCAACAAGCACAAGGTTTCATTGAAGAATATATTTGTTGTTAACGCAAATGAAGTTGTGACTATGGAAGATTCACCAACGGACTCTCTCAAATCCAAACCGGATTCTTCATTGAGCATCGGAGTTAATCTTGTAAGGGAAAAGAAAGCCGACGCATTTGTCAGTGCGGGAAATACAGGGGCAGTAATGACAGCTTCGATATTAAAACTTGGGAGGATTAAGGGAGTTGGAAGACCTACCATTGGTTCTTTATTTCCCACTGATTTCGGGAAGACAATGGTGTTTGATGTCGGTGCTTCGGTGGATTGCAAGCCGGTTCATTTACTTGAATTTGCAGTGATGGGAAGCATATACATGAAATCAATTTATAATGTAAGCAACCCTAAGATTGGATTGCTTAGTGTAGGAGAAGAAAAATCAAAGGGGGATTTGTTAACGATCGGGGCTCATGAACTCCTTGAAAAATCAAATCTGAATTTCATTGGTAATGTAGAGGGAAGGGATGTATTGAGGGGAAAGGCTGATGTTATTGTATGCGACGGATTCGTTGGCAATGTAATCCTGAAATTTGCCGAGAGCGTACTGGATGTAATGAAAAGCAAATTCAGGACCTATGCAGAAATAGGATTTTTCAAGAAAATATGGGTAGGAATGATGTACGGAACATTAAAGAATGTAGTATTGAAAGATTTTGATTATCAGGAATACGGAGGCGTGCCTTTGCTGGGAGTAGACGGAATTGTAATTATAGGACACGGCAAGTCGTCCCCTATTGCAGTGAAAAACATGATTCTTAAAGCAGAAGAAATGGTAAGCAAGGGCGTTAATGAAAAGATAATGTCTGCATTATCCGGGATGAAAAATAATTGACCGGATCTGTTGTTGTTGTCACAATTGTAATGTAATTTGGAATTAAAAATAAATTTTCATAAAAATATAAATTTAAGTTAATCTAAGTAAGAAAGTTTATTACATCTGACTTTTTTTTTAAGGCATATAAAAGTATATTTGTATAA
>JBBRTN010000393.1:0-2734 GCA_038244395.1 Ignavibacteria bacterium | reverse complement strand
GAACAGATCTTCCCATTTCTTATTAATACAAATGTAAATTATATAGATTCAAAAGAGGGAAGCGTTGCGCAGAATACGGATATAAGATTTACAGCCGCTTTCGGCGATGCGATAATAAGATTCGGAGGACAGGTCTTTAAAGGAATATCGAATACGGATATTGCAATTGATTATCCGCTTAATAAACTTTTTAAAGTCAAGTCTCTCTCAAACAATATTATTCTCAGGCTCGAAAGATATTATGACCCGTTAGCAAACTCTAATGATATTTCCAGCACAAGCGGAAAAAGAACGGGAGCATTAATTTATTATAAATTAAAATTTTAGGGACATTAAACTTCATTCCGATATATTATCTTTTCTCGAAAAGAACAGCGGCGAATCATTTAAAATAAATTCAATTCTGAAAAAACTTCATCTGAAAGAACCCCACAGGCATACGCTTAAAAGACAATTAAATGAATTGGTTGAAGACAACAAAGTTGTTAAAGACGGAAAATATTATAAAATAAAATTGAAAAATAAAAAAGAAGATAAGACATCAGCAAGGGAAACCGGAGAAATAGATTTCGGTAAAGACGGGAGATTCGTTTTAAAACCGGGAGGCTCACAATCCGGTAAGAGCAGTTTTAAGATTTCGGATAATAGGGCGTTCAGGCTTAATATAAGAGACAAGGTTGAATACAGGATTATCAACGGCAGGGAAGGTTCAGGAGAGCTTGTTGCGGAGATATTAAAAGTTCTGAACGAAGGAAGTAAATTTTTCACAGGAAGATTTGAAGATCACGAATCATATGGTTCTGTTTTTCCTGATTCAAAAGAACTCAAGCGTGAAGTCATAGTTTCTCCGAAAAATTTTTTGAATGCAAAGGACGGTGATAAAGTATATATCGAAATTCTTAACCCTGAAGAAATAAGGACTGAGAATTCGGATTTGAGGGCAAAGGTAATTGAAGTCTTCGGCAAGTCAGGTGACAGAGGCGCTGAGGAAATTTCAATTATGAGAAAGTATAACCTTATAAAATCATTTCCTAAGAACGTAGAAAAAGATGCAAAGGAATTGAAAATAAGTTATGATATGGAAGACAGAGTTGATTTAAGAGACAAAATCATTTTTACAATTGACCCTCAAGACGCAAAGGATTTTGATGATGCAGTTTCCATAGAGAAGCTCCCTGACGGAAATTTTTTGCTCGGAGTACACATCGCGGATGTTTCACATTTTGTTATGGAAAAAACTCCGCTCGATGAAGAGGCATTGAAAAGGGCGACCAGCGTATACCTTGTGAAAAATGTAATTCCAATGCTTCCGGAAAAAATATCCAACGACCTTTGCTCGCTGAAGCAGGATGAAGACCGGCTGACTTTTTCTATATTCATTACACTCTCAAAAAAATGCACACTGAAGAGTTTCGAAATCAAAAAATCGGTAATAAGAAGCAAGAGAAGATTTACATATGAAGAAGCTCAGAATATCATTGATACAAAGAAGGGAGATTTTTCGGAAGAGCTGCAGCTGATGTATAAAATCAGTAAATCCATTACGCAGATCCGCTTAAAAGAAGAGAGCCTTGATTTCGATTCTGCTGAAGTGAAGTTTAAGTTTAATAAAAAGGGTGATGTCGAAGATATCGTAGTGAAAGAAAGACTGGAATCAATGCGGCTTATAGAAGAGTTTATGCTTCTTGCAAATAAGTGCGCGACATTGTTCGTAAAAAATCTTTCAAAGGTAAATAAAGTAGAATATCCTTTTGTTTACCGCGTTCATGATATACCAAATAAGGATAAGATGAAAGAACTTTCTGAATTTGTCAAGCAGTTCGGATACAGCATCAACATAGATGATAAGAATTCTCTGAGAAAACTGCTTGTGGATATTAAGGGAAAGCCGGAAGAATTTATCATTAACAATCTTCTGATCAGGTCAATGGCAAAGGCAATCTACACAACCAAAAACATCGGGCATTACGGACTTGGATTTAAAGATTATACTCATTTCACATCTCCCATCAGGCGGTATCCGGACCTTGTTGTTCACAGGTTACTGCATGATTACATCCGCAATAAAAATATTAATGAGAAGATCGAGCAATATAAAAACACATTACCGGAGATATGCAAACACAGTTCAATAATGGAGCAGAATGTAGAGTCAGCCGAAAGAGAATCTATAAAGCTGATGCAGTCAGAATATATAGGTAAACACATTGGCGATGAATACGAAGGGATAGTCTCGGGAATAATGCAGTTCGGAATGTTCGTAGAGATAATGGATATACTTGTCGAGGGCATGATAAGATTTAAAGACATTGAAGATGACTATTATGACTATGACGAGAAGAAGCACATTGCAAAGGGCAGGCGAAGAGGAAAGACTTTCAGGGCAGGACAGAAGGTCAGGATAAAAGTAATCAGGGTGAATAAGGAATCAAAGAAGATTGATTTTTCATTGGTGAAGTAGAGCTTCCGGCAAGCCTTTCTTTCCTATATAATTTACCGGGCATATTAATTAAAGCCGCCATGATTTTTTTGTGACGGCTTTTTTGATTGCAATTTTTTCACATCAGTGCAAAACATTTTTTTTGAAATTACAAAAGTCTTTGATAATCCGCACAGGCGGGTTGTTTAAAGATTAAATTAAAAAAATTAATTTTCTATTTCAGGTTCAACTCAAACTAGTAAAAATAAATTTGTTTTGGTCAGCACTGCAACGAACCACTCTTACTTCCCTTAT
>JBBRTN010000392.1:0-2736 GCA_038244395.1 Ignavibacteria bacterium | reverse complement strand
TTATTACATATCCATTGGCGATATTTCGGGGAAGGGAATGTCTGCGGCTCTTTATATGATGCAGGTCAGGCTCCTCTTAAGACATCTTGCGGATTTTTCGGATAATCCCAAGGCGATACTTTCCTCATTAAATAAAAATATATTTAAACATATAAAGAAAGGATTATACTTCAGCGCAGTGCTTGCAGAAATAAAAAACAAGAATATTAAAATCTGCCGAGCAGGTCATACGCCTTCGCTTTATTATAATTCCGTTACGAGAACCTGCTGTGAAATTAAGCAAAAAGGAATGGCTGTAGGACTGCATAAGGGAGACTTGTTTGAAAATTCGCTGGAAGAATTTGAGTTTGATGCAAATGTAAATGACATACTCCTTTTTTATTCAGACGGGCTGACCGAAGCAATGGATGTAAATAAATCCGAATTCGGTCTGGATAAAGTCAGCCGGATTTTGATCGGGAGTTCTCACAAAAGCTCTGAGGAGATACGAAACGATATATTGTCGGAGGTTTATAAATTCAGGGGCTATGCCGAGATTCATGATGATCTTACAATGATAGTTCTGAAGGCGAAATGATTTTTAATTTTTAGAATAAAATGTAAACCTGCCGAAATTCTGCTTTACAAATTTAGTTTCATCAAACCAGTATTTATTTTGTTCGAGAAAATCTCTTCGAAGACGGGTAAATAAAAATATATTTTTTATATTATTCATGTTTTTTAACGAGTCCATTAAATTTTCACTCCCGAATTCCTCGATTACATTTCCCATATATTCTTTGTATTGAACACTGTCGGAATAAAAGCCTGCGAAGTAAGGATGAATATAGCTGTCCTTAATAAATCCGTATTTGTAATCCCTTTGACCGGATAAGCTGCTAAGATATGTCTTAAAGGAGTAAACTTCATGAAAATTCTGAACCGGGTCCAGGATAAACAATAATGAATCATTCCCTTCTTTATTAATAATTGAATTTGCTATTCCTGTAGCTGCATTGCATTCATTTGTAAATTTCAAAAGAGGCGGTATTGTATAATCCTTTATTTCAAAAAAAATAAATATAAAAACCAGGGCAAGGTATAAATATTTTAAGAAAGGGAGGATGCTTTTTGATTCGAAAATATATTTAATTACAAACAACAGTAGCAATGAAAATCCCATTATGAACGGAAGAAGATATCTTCCCACAAGACCTGTCTTGATATAGGTAATATATTGCGGAAAAACAATCAGGAGAAATAAAATAACGGCATTAAAAAAATACACACCTGAATGCGTAAGGCTGCTGTCTTTTGATTTACTATGAATAAGATCAGAAATAAAGACTATAAACATCCCGGATAAAATAACAATAAAAATTCTGTATGAGAATAAACTCTCAATAAAGTTAAAAATTGTTTTGAGATTTAATTTATCCGTATCGACTCCAGTATAGCCCTGGTTATTTAATCCTACGAAAATGAATATTGAAAGAAGAAGAATCGTCATTACAAAGAAATTCATCGAAAGCAGAACAATATTTTTTTTAACAGAAGCAAAAATACTAATCCGGTATTTCATCCCGAATGTAAGGAGATAGAGAAATAATACAGCCGGAATCATCAGTATGAAATTTTCTTTGGTAATGGAGGCGAAAAATAAAAATATTGTGAACAGTATTTTATAAACTGATTTTTCACGTGGAGCATTTATGCTTTTCATTGAATAAAATAATGCGAGTGCGAGAAAGAGCATGGCAAAATTTTCCGAGCCGGAAAAATCCGTCCATGCAATTACTTCCGGACCGGTAAATATCAGAATCCCGAAAAGTAATGACAGGGGCTTTGTAAAGCCTGCTTCGATTCCGAACTTAAAAAGAAAAAATGAAGTCAATATTCCGAGTAATGCCGAGAAAATCGTATGCAATATTAAATCATTCCCGAAAAGTTTTATTGAAAGAACCTTGTAAAAACTAAAGAAGATGCGGAACCTTGATCTTACATCTACATCTTCTCTGGCAAAATTATATGTTACCGAAACGAGTGAACCGGAATCAAGCTGAGTATTTGTTTTGATGACGAGATAATCTTCATAAATATTGTATCCTCTTGTGAAAGAGCCGGTGAAGCGGAACAGCGAAAACCAAATTAAAAAAAACAAAATGAACACGGATACATTAGTTAATGATTTCTTTCTCATTTCACTTATTTCATTTGACTTATCCGTCAAAGATGATTTCATATTCAGTACTTCATTCTTTTTTTAATTTTATCATTTATACATATACAAAATTCCTTACCCGTCCTGTTGTTAATTTAAAAATGCAGTTTAAATTACCATAATAAAATAATTATTTCCACATCCTAAATCCGGTTTGGCAATTTATGAATCTCCGGAAAACTAATAGGCATTTCCCTGAGTATTGCATGGGGAAAAAAATGTAAGAGAGACAATTTTAATAACTCAAAAATGCGCATTGTAAAAGATTGACGGAGGTTCGGTTGACTTATTAATCGTTACCCGATGAAGAAATTAGAAGATAAAAATGAGAATGCAAAAAATGAGAGACTAAAAGAAGAGTTAGGTTTTACTTAAATTTATAAGACAGGTTAATATTAATATTTAATTTAATAAACATTAATAAGCAAATATTTTTCCGGATTATTTTGGAAACCAGCAGACAGGTGTTTTTACTGTCCTTCATTTATTAATTCCACAGGTTCGGATTCATTCCACCTTAGATAATATTTAGGGTC
>JBBRTN010000391.1:0-2739 GCA_038244395.1 Ignavibacteria bacterium | reverse complement strand
TTTATCGAATTGAAATCTATATCGAAATTTCCCCCTGTCAGCTTACCGTTATCTACTGTTAAGCTTCCGCCGGAAATATCTACTGTCCCTAAGTGTTCGCCCGTAACTTTTTTAGCTTCCCAGGTTATTTTACTCTCCGGTAAAATTAACTGTCGGCTCTTCCCTTTATTCGATGAAGTAACCAAATCTTTGCTGACTTCTGAATTTACCTTTTCATTGGACTTCGAGCATCCGGTAATTAAAACTGTTGTTACAAGTGCAGCTGAAAATAAGATTGCAGCTGCGGATAATGATTTTTTAGATTTACTCTTTTTTGTCTTTGCCCGTTTTACCTTTATCATTTTTTCTTTTAATGTTTTTTATAATTTTAATTTTGTTATTACTCTAACCTCTTAATCTATCCAAAAGCATATTTAATTCTTTTGCCTCTTTATTAGATAACTTATTGAATCTGGCTTCAAACTGATCTTCTGTTTTTAAAATTTTATCCAGAAGCTTTATACCCTTTTCTGTTATCAAAACATCAACACATCTCCGGTCTTTTAAACAGGCAGTTCTCTCCACTAGTTTTTTCGCTACTAGTCTGTCTACTATTCTTGAAGCGTTTGACATTTTATCGAGCATTCTTTCTATCAGGAGATTTACAGTTACAGGATTTGGAAACTGCCCTTTCAGTATTCTAAGAATGTTATACTGCTGTGTCGTAAGTCTGTAAGGACGAAGCATCTCACTGCTCTTGAATGTCAGCCAGCTTCCGGTAAATAACAGGTTAACGACTAATTTATGATACTCGTTCTTAAAAGTTGATTGCTTTATCTCATCTTCCAATTTCATCGCAAAAAATTTATACAAATATATGTATATACATTTAATGTGTCAACAGATAAATCTATGTATCGACATATATTATTATTTTATATTCTGAACCTTAACGCAAAATTATATCTGCTTTGTTTTTCGAAAATTATAGCTGATCTTATACCGGTTTAGTTTAGCATTTATTTTTACGGAGCCATAATTTATGTTTACTGAAATTTTTTATTCTTCCATAAAATAAGAGGAGCTTAAGCAATGTCTGTGACCTGCGCACACATTGAGGAAATAAAGGAAATCCCGGAGCCGCAAACTCCCGAAGGCTGTGAGGAATGTTTGAAAATGGGTGACACATGGGTTCATCTAAGACTCTGCCTTACCTGCGGACATGTTGGATGCTGCGACCAATCGGAAAACAAACATGCGACTAAACATTTTCATCATACTAAACATCCTGTTATAAAATCATACCAGCCGGAAGAAGAATGGCTGTGGTGTTATATAGATGAAATATTTCTCGAATAAATAAATAAAAAATTAAGTTATTATTTAACAGAATATCTTGAATGAGCAGTCCGGAAAATTTAAATCAATTAGATCCATCAAATGAATCAAATAAATTAACCCCGCTCGAATGGCTCCTGGGTCAATGGGAGGGTGATCAGGGTACAGGGGTTTATCACGAAGAATGGGGAAAAGTCAGTGAAAAAGAATTCAGGGGAAAAGCTTATCTGATTAAGAACAGTGAAATTACGAATCAGGAAAAGTTAAAGCTTTACACCGATGACACTTGGGTCTATTTTGTCGCAGATGTTAGTCATAATCCTGATCCTGTTTCTTTTAAGATGACCGGGATGGAAAATTCGAAGGTGGTTTTTGAAAATCCTCAGCATAATTTCCCGCAGAAGATCACTTACGAAAAAATTGGCAGTGATTCTCTGCTTGCAGTTATTGAAGCCGAAATAGACGGCATCTTAAAAAGAATAGAATTCAGCCTGAAAAAATTAAACTGATATTTAAATTAAAATCAATCACTCAATAGTTTTCCATTTGACTCACAACTTTTTTGATAATTTCATTATCAACTTTATCACCGGTTCCGGGATTACTTAAGTCCACACTTACCCTCAATGCCCTCAGTCCTTTAACACCCTGAAGCTCTTCAATATCCAGCTCTTCGACTTCCCTCTTCAGAAATTTATTCTTCTGCAGGAATTCAACGTACTCATAATATTCCTGTATTTCGGAATTTTGTGAAAACACAATTGCAATTTTTTCCGGCTGCGTAAGCCGTTCTTCCCTTCCCTTTATTTCCGCCTTGTCAATTCTCTTTTTCATAATTTCATACTTCACATTATATGCGCCGTCAACATCAAACTTCTTTTCATCATACCTGAACTTAATAGAAAGCGGCGCATCCTGAACGAGAATTAAATGCGCTGTATCAAGCGGATAAGTCAGTTCCTTTTTCAGCTCGCTGCATTTTCTCACAATTCCGCACATGAGTATCAGCTGCCATAAACGCAGATTCTTCAGGTATATCCTGTTAAACTTCCTGCTCTCCACCAGCGAAGAACCAATGTAAATGCTGTGATCGACACCGTCAGTCTTATATCTGTCAAAATAATGCGGAAATATTTTCTGTATCTTTGCCTGCTCTTCGTCAATATAGTTTGCTATAACCTTATTGATTTTCATTACGCTTTCTTCAAACTTCTTTCGTCTCTTATAAAGGAAACCTAATTTTATATCTATTGAAGAATTATATATGTCAATTTCTTTCTTTACTTCTTTTCCAAAATCCTTTAAATGTTCGAAGAGCGGCACGATTTTTTCATTCAAAAAACCTACAACCTCCGATTCATCTCCGGAGTCCAGTCCGAAGCTTAGTGAGTCTATTCTCTTACCCGTTTTATAAATCAGTTC
>JBBRTN010000390.1:0-2741 GCA_038244395.1 Ignavibacteria bacterium | reverse complement strand
ACGATTGGTTTAATGTAAGTTGGTTAATGATTTTAGGCGGAAAATTTTTGGTTCAGTTTCTGTTTATTTCTTATTCAACTTATTAAACTTATTAAACTTATTAAACTGAGTGAAACTAAAACCTTTGATTCTTAAAATCAATTCCTAAGATTAATTTATTTGTATCTGACTGTGAAATAAAAAAGCCATCCGGTCTGACAGACAGGACAGCTTTATATAAAATTTTAATTTGTATTTGCTTTGCTATTTTAAAAGAGTCATCCGCTTTGCGCTCACTAAGTTACCGTCCGCATATAAGGCATAAAAGTAAATTCCGCTTGCCAGATTGCTTCCGTTAAACGTAAACGAATAGCTTCCTGCATTTTGTCTTTCGCTGACTAAAGTTGTTACCTCTTTTCCAAGAATGTTATATACTTTAAAAGTTATATAACTATTTTCTTTCAAAGAATAACTGATAACAGTACTCGGATTGAACGGATTCGGATGATTCTGACTTAATGAATATCCGTTTACTATCAAATGGCTGTTAGAGCTTATGCCGGTAAGAGTTCTTCCCAGCTTCAGCGCTTCCCAGCAATTTATCAGTCCCCATCCGCGTCTTCTGTTAGGTGCAAATGAACTGTCTGCTGTCTGTGTGAGCACCTGTCTCACTTCCATCGGAGTAAGGTTATGATTTGCAGAAAGTATTATCGCGCAAACACCTGCTGTCATTGGACATGAAAAAGATGTTCCGCTGCCGGACGTGTATCCTGTATTGCCTGAACCCGGAGATGCAACTACATTGCCATTTCCCAAAGCTACAACATCAGGTTTTATTCTTCCGTCTACAGTTAATCCTACTGATGAAAAGGAAGAGCGCTTCTTGTCTGAGTTTACAGAGCCCACACATATTACACTGTCCCCGTCTGAAGGCGCTCCAAGTGTATTGTGAACAGGATCAAATCCCTCATTGCCTGCGGAGTTGCAGACTATGATACCTTTATCAACGGCAAGGTCTGCGCCGATTGTAACGACACAGCTGTCTCCGTTCATCCAGGTCCAGTCATAAGAGCGGATTGAGCCTGGATCCATTGCTATATATCCGAGTGAACTTGTGATAATATCCGCACCGAGACTGTCAGCCCATTCAGCACCTGCAATCCAGTTGTCTTCTTCGAGAGGAGTTTCGCTGTCGGTATTTTCTGTTTTTGCTAAAATAAATTGTGCCCTGAAAGCAGGTGATATTAGACTTCCCGGCTTATATCCGCCTACCAATGATAAAGTCATAGTACCGTGAGACCCTTCTCCCATCTGTCCGTTTTCATTTGCAACGTTTGTATCATGATTTACAAAATCGTAAGTTCTTAAGCCTCTCGCCCTGAGAGAATCAAATGCGGGATGCTGTAAATTGTCAAAGCCGGCATCCAATGAAGCGATTAATACACCCTGCCCGCAGTAACCGCTGTCCTGAGCTATTGGTGCATTTATAAGATCCATCTGTTCAAGTGAATTCCCGTAATTAAATACATGAAGTATCCCGTTATGATTTCCGTTGTTGTCCTGCTGAATAATTTCATGATTCTTCTTCAGCTCAGAATCCCAATAATTTTTCTTAAAGGTCTTTACGAGGTCAACTCTGCTCACAAAATTATTATTTACTATTTGTTCGAGCTGCACTCTGTCAGCATAGCACGACACCCTATTAAACCATTTTGATTTATTTTTTATTTCAATACCGGCAGCCTTCAGTTCATTCAGGTAATTTTCGTCTAATTGAATATCGGTATAATCAATAAGCGCGTTCAAAGGTTTGACTTTCATTCTTCTTTCAATCGCTTTTTGTGTAAGATAATTTTCAGGATGAGATAGCTTTGAACTTAAATTATTTCCCTTGTCAGTAAATTCAATCCATACAAGTATTTTTTCGTCATTTTGACGCACGCTGAGTTCGGACAAAACATTTTTGCCGAATTTGAATTGATTGCTGAAATTATTGCTTCCAAGAAGAGAAATTATTGTAAAAATGAATATAAAAGACAGAAAACTCTTAGCAATTGTATTTTTGCTTTTCATTTGGGTTGGTAATGTTTATTTTGAATTAGGGAAAATTTTATTTTAGTAAAATTAAGGATTTTAATTTTAAGAATCTAAACTTATTTGAGTAGTAATTAATTTCAATTTTTTTTGTAAAATTTTATAATACGGAATCTTATGAACTGAACTTTAATACAAACTAAATACACTAAGTAACCTAAATAAACTAAATGAACTAAATAAACTAGATGAACTAATGAACTATACAAACTATAGTATCTTGAGAATCTTGTCAAAAGTATTTTTTTTCTTTTTAATTTTGCTTATCTCAAATATCGCATCTTCCCAATCCGCATGGTTCTGGCAAAATCCATTACCGCAGGGAAATTCTCTTAATTGTGTTAAGTTTGTAAATTCACAGACAGGTTTTGCAGTCGGGAATGTCGGTACAATTCTCAAGACAACTAATGCCGGGGATAAATGGAACGTGTATAATTCTAACTTTACAAATGATTTATTTTCTTTAGCATTCACTGATGTAAATACAATATATGCCGCAGGAACAAGCGGTCTGATTTTGAAAACAACTAACACAGGGAATTCCTGGGAAAGAATTTCTTCCGGTACCAGCGACACTCTTTTATCAATATTTTTTACTGATGTAAATACAGGTTATTCTGCAGGAAGGAATGGAAGGATAATCAAAACCACCGACGCAGGAAACAGTT
>JBBRTN010000389.1:0-2747 GCA_038244395.1 Ignavibacteria bacterium | reverse complement strand
GTCACCGGAATATTGAATCTTGTAATAATAAATTCCGCTTGCGAGATTTGAAGCATTAAATTGTACCGAATAATATCCTGCGGTTTTAAATCCGCCGGCTAATTCGGAAACAAGCTTTCCGCTCATATCATATACATTCAACGAAACGTTTCCGTCCTTTGCAAGTTCAAAATCAATTTTAGTTGAAGGATTGAAAGGGTTCGGATAATTCTGTGATAAATCAAATTTCACAGGAACTCCTATCACGACTTCATTACCAAGATTATAATATTTAAAGTTACCATTAAAATCAACTTGCTTCAGTCTGTAATTATACTTTCCTACATTCATTCCGCGGTCTGCGAAAGAATATGAAATCGGTTGATGAGAAGTGCCGCTTCCGGAGACTGTTCCGATTTTATTCCACTCAGAAGAATTTCCGTTTGCACGCTCGATATCGAATCTTGAATTATTGGTCTCTGATGTAGTTGTCCATCGAAGTGTTACATCATTTCCCTGAATTACTGAGACAAAGGAATTTAACTCGACCGGAAGCACCCAATCATAGTCAATATAACAATGATCTAATGTATCTCCATTAATATCCATTATATCGAATCTAAAAAAACCTGCAACAAGATACGGAATGTTTGTCCATGTCAGCACTCCTGTGTTTGGATTAAAAGTAAGACCTGGCGGGAGTGGATTCGGAGCACCTAAACCAACTGTTACTGCAGGTGAATTAAGATTAGCGGTAAATGTTACATCACCGCCGCCTTCAAACTGAAGTACATCATTACAATCAACGTTGAAATTATATGTACAGGGACAGGGAGGATTCGGTACCTGATGCACTATTGACCCGTTTGTAAAGTAAATATATGGTGAAGCCTTTGATTCAGATGGTAAAGTTACAGTTAATAAAGCTGAAACTAACAAAATGAATAACGAAGCAAGTATTTTATATGTGTTTTTCATTATTTGTTTCCTTTTTAATTTTCTGAAAAATATTATTTTTTTAGGGATACTTTTGTATAAATTTATACTCATGCTGTAAAACTAATTTCAGGGTCTTTGTTTAAGGCGAATGTGAAAAGAGGTAAATCATCAGGTGCTCCTTTCGAATTAAATGTATGAATTTTTGTTTGTGATTTAAATCTATTAATTATAATAGATTCTTTGGGATTAATTGATTTCATTGGTTTCAAGTAAGAATGAGAAATATTATTTTAATAAATTCAAATAATAAATACCTATGAATAGTCTGTAAGAATCTGTTCTTCAATTGCAACATAAGAATATTAAAATTATTAATCAAGTTTTATTTTATAATTAGATGCAAAATGTTTTATTCAAAGAACTTTGAGATAATCCCGACCAGCCGGGAATCTATATAAATCCATCAGAGCTGCGTTAATATTTTGACGTGCTAATTCTCTTTAAGAATTTGTATATTGATTAAACAATTCAAACAACCTATTGCTTGTAAAAAAAGGAAAACTTTCCTTGGCTCATTTACACTGTAATAAATACTTAACTCCCCAATTTTTTTTAACTTTTTAATTTTATATATGCCGCAGGAATATATTATAAAAGGAAAAATCAAAGACAATTACAGCGATATCCTTTCTGATGCTGCATTAAATTTTATTGCAAAATTAGAGAACAAATTCCGCCCGGCAAGAAAAGAAATATTAAAAAGAAGATCGGTTATACAAAAGAATATTGACGCAGGTATTATGCCTTCATTTTCGGAAGACACCAGGCATATCAGGGATTCAGACTGGGTAGTTTCACCTATTCCGGATGATTTGAAAGACAGAAGAGTAGAGATTACAGGACCCGTTGACAGAAAGATGATTATTAATGCATTGAACTCCGACGCAAATGTATTTATGGCGGATTTTGAAGATTCAAATTCTCCGACTTTTGTGAATAATATTGAAGGTCAGATAAATTTAAGGGATGCAGTTGACGGAACAATTTCCTTCACAAATCCCGGCGGGAAAAAATACTCTCTGAATAATAAACCTGCAACTCTGATGGTTCGCCCGAGAGGATGGCATCTTGAAGAAAAAAACATTCACACAGGAGGAGAGCCGTTTTCAGCTTCGATATTTGATTTTGGATTATTCTTCTTTCATAATGCAAAGAAACTGATTGCAAAAGGAAGCGGACCCTATTTCTATTTGCCAAAACTTGAAAACCATTTCGAAGCACGTTTATGGAATGATATTTTTAATTTCGCGCAGGATGAGATGAAAATTCCCAGAGGCACTATAAAAGCGACTGTACTCATCGAAACTATACTGGCTGCTTTTGAGATGGATGAAATACTTTATGAACTACGCGAACATTCTGCTGGACTTAACTGCGGCAGATGGGATTATATTTTCAGCTTCATAAAAAAATTCAGTCACTTTGATGAATTTGTATTACCAGACAGAGGGTCTGTCACAATGACTTCACACTTTCTTCGCTCATATTCACAGCTCGTAATCAAGACATGTCATAAGCGCGGTATCCATGCGATGGGAGGAATGGCAGCGCAAATCCCGATTAAAAATAATCCGCAGGCAAACGATGAAGCTCTTGCAAAAGTAAGAGCCGACAAGGAACGTGAAGCAGGTGACGGCCATGACGGGACATGGGTTGCTCATCCGGGATTGATAAATGTAGCAAAGGAAGTCTTTGACAGGATTATGCCGGAAGCAAATCAAATTAATAAAAAACGTGAAGACGTTAATGTCTCTGAAAAAGATTTACTG
>JBBRTN010000388.1:0-2747 GCA_038244395.1 Ignavibacteria bacterium | reverse complement strand
GATGAGCTCGGCAGCCGCGAGGAAATAAATTATATATTTAAAATGATGGAGCAGGGAACAGGAGCAGACAGGCAACTTAAGGTATTTTATGATTCAAAAGAAGATTATAAAAAACTGGTTGATTACATTATTGATGAAACGAATGCAGGACTCGATTACACTCCATCCGTTCCAAAAGCAAAAAGTAAAACCAAAATTAAAATAAATCCAAAAGCTAAAACTAAACCAACTTCAAAACCTTTAAAAATAAAATAATTATGAAAGATTCTTTTATTGCTTCAGTTGATTTTGATAAAGATCTGAGTGAAGGCGCACACAATGCCATATTCGAATGCCTGCGGCTTAAACCCGAGGAAAGAATTACAATTATAACGGATAACGATACGCTGGAAATTGCATGTTCATTGGTAAATGAAATAAAAAAAATCGGATCCGAATACAGCCTTATGATTATCGAAGATTATACGGCGCGTCCTACTCAGAATATGCCGCAGCAGATTCTTGATGATCTTGCAAAATCACAGGTGAGTATATTCTGCGCGCAGGCACAGACAGGTGAGTTGAGTTCGAGAATACAAATGACAGCAGTTGTAAATGCAAAAAAAATCCGTCACGCCCATATGGTGAATATTAATAAGCAGATCATGATGGAAGGAATGCGAGCTGACTTTTTAAAGGTTGACGAACTGAGTCAGAGATTAATTGAAAAAGCAAGGAAGGCAAGATATATAAAGTGTAAATCAAAAGGCGGCACTGATATCGTCGCGGAATTTTCTCACAACCTCAAATGGCTGAAGACAAGCGGAATTATTTCAATCGATAAATGGGGCAATCTTCCGGGCGGGGAAATATTTACATCACCGCTGAATGTGGAAGGCTTGTTTGTCGTGGACGGAGTTGTAGGAGATTATCTTTGCCAGAAATATGGCGATCTCAAAGATACTCCTCTTTGCATTGATATCGTTGACTCAAGGATCAAACACATGACCTGTAAGAATACTGCTTTGCTGGATGAATTTACTGCTTATACTATGACGGACGAGAATAGCAACAGGGTAGGTGAATTCGCTATAGGTACAAACATCGCGCTCAC
Organism: Ignavibacteria bacterium; assembly: GCA_038244395.1. GTDB lineage: Bacteria > Bacteroidota > Ignavibacteria > Tepidaquicellales > Tepidaquicellaceae > JAGPCH01. The sequence continues at coordinate 1,654 of JBBRTN010000388.1, read as the reverse complement.
CAAAGTAATAGGACATATACTTCAGGACGAAAAACTTCCGAGCATTCATATGGCATTTGGACATCCTTATGCAGAGCATACCGGTGCTGACTGGATCTCGACAACACACATTGATTGTGTAGGAATTAACATGGATATCTGGCTCGAGGATGAAAAAGTAATGGATAAGGGAAGATTCCTTATATAAAAATATAAAATATAAAAATATTTTTAATAAAAGAATATACCTGCGCAGGCGGGTGAATCTTTAATTCACACACCCGGCAATCAGCTGCCGCAATTTTCGACAAACATAACACACGCAACTTTCAACTTGATTAAAGAACTAAGAGAAAAATATAATGCAGAGTTTTCAGAAGAGAAGTATGAGGATTTTTTAGCTGACCTCAATTCTTCGTTTAATCACAAGATTGATTTTCGGATTGCGGAGACGCCGATCTTCCTGCCTCAGGACTTACTGAAAGAAATCTTAAAAGCTTCGGATGAAATTGTTAAGTCCCTTCAGTCAGAAGAATTCAGAAAATATTCAGAGGCTGCATTGCCTGCAGGGCTTGCAGTTCCAAATGAAGATGAGCATCCGGCTTTGCTCGCAATTGATTTCGCTATTTTCAAAGATGATGAGGGAAATTTTATTCCGCAGCTTATAGAGCTTCAGGGCTTTGCGTCACTATACTGCTATCAGGAGCTTCTTAATAAAGCAATGAGGAAACATTTTGATATCGGTGATAGTCTTGAAAGTCATTTTAACGGACTGGATGAAGAGACTTATCTAAAAAAATTAAAGGAAGTTATTATCGGGAATTCAAATCCGGAAAATGTAATCCTTCTCGAGATCGAGCCGGAGAAACAAAAGACATATATAGATTTTTTATGCACTGAAAAGTATCTCGGAGTAAAAGCGGTTTGCCTGACAAAAATTATTAAAGAAGGCAAAAAACTTTTTTATGAGAAAGATGGCAGGAAAATTCCAATTGAGAGAATTTATAACAGGGTAATCCATGATGAACTGGCAAAGAGAACCGACATAAAATATAATTTCAGATTCACCGAAGAGCTGGATGTAAAATGGATTGCTCATCCCAACTGGTTTTTTAAGATCAGTAAATATTCTCTGCCGTTTCTGAAAAATAAGTATGTTCCGCCAACAGAATTTTTAAGCGACGTTAAAGAATATCCTGCCGACCTCGAAAATTACGTACTGAAGCCGCTGTATTCTTTCGCCGGTGTCGGAGTAAAGTTTGATGTTACAAAAGAAATACTGGACGCTGTTCCTTCAGAAGAAAAATCAAATTACATTTTACAAAAAAAAGTAAATTATACTCCATCAATACAGACGCCTGATGTTCCTGCAACAGCAGAGATTCGCCTCTTATATGTGTGGGATGAAAAGCCAATACTTGTTAATAATCTTGTGAGACTGAGCAAGGGAAAAATGATGGGAGTTGATTTTAATAAAGACAAGACTTGGGTAGGCTCGAGCATAGCGTATTATGAAAAGTAAATATTTAATTCCCGTGAGGGATTTTTCATTGACAAATGAATTGTAAAAAATTTTTATAATGGTTAATTTATAAATTACTGGAGTCGTAGTTCAGTTGGTTACCCCGAGAACTCGGGGCTGACTGTCAAACAGTAATAGAGTAAAGATATTTTT
>JBBRTN010000387.1:0-2770 GCA_038244395.1 Ignavibacteria bacterium | reverse complement strand
TTCATCAACATCATTGAGATATAAAAAAACTTTTACAGTCGGATAAGGAACATCGGCGTGCGGGAATGCTGCAGAATGAAGATAGCCCGCCTTTTCATCGTCGAGTGTTCTTCTCTGTAAATACCAGAAATGATTGTGCGGAGCAAGACGGTTCTTCCTGTGTACAATCGCGGAAGATATTTCATCTATGTCCTTGTTGTTTAAAAAATAATTAGTAAATGCGGGTGAATCCGGTTTTAGAATTTTCTCCGCGATCTTTTCAAAATACTCGTTGAAAACTTTTTGCCGGTTTGTCAGATCATTGGGATCATAGTCAAACGGTGACCAGCCGGAGTAAGACTCATCAAATTCTTTTTTTATGGCATCAAACTGTTCACGCGGAAAGAAGTCAGGAATTACTACGATCCCGTCTCTGTCAAGTATATCCACATAATTCTGAAGCTCCTTCCTTACTTTCCTGGGTTTCATTCTCCAGAAATTTCTGTAAAGTGTCTTTAGAATGTGATAGCCCAGAATGTTTGCTGTTACTCCTCCCGAATAAAGCGGGGGAGTTTTGTCCAGAAAATCGTCGCCTAAAATTTTACTCATACTTTGTGTTAATTTATTTTCACTCATAATTTTTTAATTTTAAATTATAAATGTTAAATGTTAAATCAGTTTATTACAAAATTTACAAAGGAATATTTACTTTTAATATTATTCACGATACTTCTTTTAAAAATTTTTCACTGCTCATTTCATTAAACAATATCTTGGATTGTGTTTCAAAAAAACCTGAAGGTTTCGCCGGGTCAAATGCAGTATTCTTTACTCTCTCCCCTCCTGTTATTACCAAAGGTGCCGTAAGGTCATCAATAACATCTTTCGAAAATTCATTATAATCCTTATCCATAATCTCAAAGTAAAGAGGATATTCACCGGGTTTGATATATATATTTTCCAGTTCGACTACTGCTTCACCGCGCATACCCGGCAATATTTTTTCCTTCGTCAGTTCATAATTAACCAAGGTAAGGCATTCTCTCGACAATCCCGACATAAGAGCGATTATAAGATTAATCCCGGCTATCTCCCTGTATACTTCATATGAAACTTTAAATCTGATTGTATCTCCCAGCTCGAAGGAAAATTTTTTATTTCCTTCCGTATCCTGCACATCAATACTGGTAAACCTTATCACTCCCGAACCTCTTCTGTTTCGGTAATTACTGATATCAGTCTCTGCATCAATTTTAATATCCCTTACGAGTTCATTATACACTACAAGTGATTCATCCGTAGGTCCGTTTGCGAATACCTCGACGTTATTTAATATGATTGTTTTCTGACAAAGATTTTTTATTGCCTGCAGATTATGACTTACAAATATAACAGTCCTTCCTTCATTCTCTGAGACATCATGCATTTTCCCAAGACATTTTTTTTGAAACTCCGCGTCGCCTACTGCAAGTACCTCATCTACAATTAAAATTTCAGGTTCGAGATGAGCCGCAACTGCAAATGCCAGCCGGACATACATTCCCGAAGAATATCTTTTCACGGGTGTGTCAATGTATCTGTCCACTCCAGAGAAATCAACAATGCTGTCAAACTTGCTCTTAATTTCTGCTTGTGTCATTCCAAGTATCGCACCGTTAAGGAAAATATTATCACGTCCTGATAATTCAGGATGGAAGCCGGTTCCCACCTCAAGCAGGCTGGCGACTCTTCCCTTGATTTTCACTGAGCCTTTTGTCGGACCCGCAACACGGGATAAAATTTTTAAAAGTGTTGATTTGCCTGCGCCGTTTTTTCCGATTATACCGAAACGCTCTCCGTTTTTAACTTCAAAGTTAATATCTTTCAAAGCCCAGACATATTCACTTTTGCCTTTGACAGCCCTGTTGTTGGTTTCTCCGATTTTAAGATATGGGTCTTCTTTGCCGGTTACCTTTGCCCACATTCTATTGAAATCTTCGGAGATAGTCCTTCGCCCTACTATTCCCAGCCGGTAAATTTTAGAAATATTATCAACTTTTATAACTGTGCTCATAAAAAAATTTTATACTGTATCCATAAACGTTTTCTCGACCCTGTTGAAAACTACTATACCGATCGAAAGAATTATTATTGTAAAAATCGTTGTATAAATTAAATAGCCGATATTAAATTCTCCTGAACCAATATAAGAATACCTGAACGTTTCAATGATTCCTGTCATTGGGTTTGCCAGCACTATCCATTTATATTTTTCGGGTATCAGAGACAAGGGCAGTATTACCGGAGTTGCATACATCAAAAGCTGAACTCCGAAGCCCACTAAAAAAGTAAGGTCTCTGTATTTTGTCGTTAATGAAGAAACGATAATTCCAAAACCCAGTCCGAGTCCCGCCATGAGCAGTATTAAATACGGAGTCAATAAAATATATATGTTGGGATTGATATCCGCCCCCTGCATTTTGTAATATATGATAAAGCAAATCAGAAGAATCATCTGTATTCCGAATTTCATCAGAAGTGAAATAATATTTGACAGCGGCGTGACGAGTCTGGGGAAATAAACTTTGCCGAATATATTTGCATTTGCAATAAAGGTAGAGGAGGTGCGTGTAAGACAATCAGAAAAATATCCCCAGCACACTAATCCCGATAAATAAAAAAGCGAAGGAGGTATTCCATTGGTAGGTATTTTTGCAATGTTGCCGAACACAATTGTGAATGTGATTGTCGTTAATATCGGCTGAATAAAAAACCAAAATGGTCCGAGAATGGTTTGTTTATAAACCGAAAC
>JBBRTN010000386.1:0-2775 GCA_038244395.1 Ignavibacteria bacterium | reverse complement strand
GGGATAACGGATCGCTCTTCTGGCACAGGGCTTATCATACATTATTTTTCCTGGACTATTATCTTTCGGAAGAGCCCGATAAGTTTATGCCTCCCGAGCCATTTACCTTGTCCGAGTTTGAAACTGACGGAAGGCTCCCGGAACGTGTTTATAATAAAGCCGAGCTGATTGCATATACAAAATACTGTCGTGAAAAATGCCGGAAATTAATTGCATCATTGTCTGAAGAAAATTTGCAGAAGCGTTTTAAAAATGAGCAAAGAGATTACAGCAGGTTTGAAATAATTCTTTATAATATGAGACATGTCCATCATCACGCAGGTCAACTGAATCTACAGATACGCCAAAGCGGTATTGAGCCGCCGGACTGGGTTTCGCGAACAAAAGCTGTGCTGTAATTATTTTTTCACTAAACCAGTGACGGAGCAAATAAAGGATTGATATCAATGTATATTAAATATTCCCTGATCTTATCTCCCTTCAGAAAAAATAAATTAAGATAAGGTAGTGTCACATCAGAGCCGTCATGTCGCGTGTAAGTCACGATACCCTGGTAAAGTATGCTGTCGGGGTGCAGCCACATTTTTAATTTTTTATGGCTGATCCCTTTGATAGATTTAAAGAACCCGTCCACTGCATCGCGAACTGCCTTTTTTCCCGTCACAAGAGGTGCATTGCCGAAACGGAAGTTAACATCTTCGTCGAGATATGAGGCAAACTTGTCCGCGTCCATTGCATCAATATCATTGAACAATGATTCTATCCTTTCTTCCATGATTGATTTTAGATTTAGGTTTATTTTATTTAATGTTAAAATAAAAATAACTAAGCAGATCCTCTTTTAAAAGTTAATACAATGTTCCTCAATCATGCAGTTTAGAATCATAAATGTTTAACTTACTTCTTAAATGTCTTAATTATTCCTTATATATTGGGACAGTAGTTAATATTTTATGAATAAACCCAAACAACTTTTTGAAATTTTTAAAACATCGCATTGATACCGATTGTCGGCAATATCCCTATACTCTCATTCGGCTCTATCATTTTCGTAAATTTATTCCATCTGTATTCGGTGATATTTTTTTTGTTAAAAATATTCTGAATATCAATGTAAGTTACGAGTGTCCATGTTTTGAAATTCCATCTTTTCTCTGCTCTTAAATCCAGACTGCTGTAGTTTGGAAGATTAGCCGTATTGTATTCATTGACGAGTCGTGTACCGTCCAAAGTATTAATAGGAGTGTAAGGTCTTCCGCCTGTTAATCTTAATTTTGAAGATGCCTCCCATCCCTGCTCGAAATTGTAACCGCCTACTAACGTAAATATATATCGATTATTAAAATCACTTTCTCTTTCGACTCCGTCAAGAGCAGTATATTTTGCATTAAATAAGGATAAGCTTAGTGTTCCGTAATAATTTGTAGTAAGTGCTTTCTGTAAGAATAATTCAATTCCTTCCGAATATCCTGTCCCGGCTGAAACAAGCGGCTCCAAACCGAACTGATCCCTTTGTTCAAAATTTCCTCCTTTGTTTGCAAGTATAATATAATGTCTTAAAGTGCTAACAGGATAATCCGAATAATTTTTATGGTAAGCTTCAAGCGTCATTCTGAAATCGCTTGAAAAAAAATACTCAACTCCCGCTATGTAATGTTCTGCCTTTATATCCTGAAGGTTTCTGTTCTGTTCATTAGCTATAAGCCAGACATAAGACGGAGACTGGTAGAATATTCCGTAAGCAAAATTTAAATTCAGAATATTGCTCAACGGAACAACAACAGAAGCTCTCGGAGATAAATAATTTTTCTTATTAATGTATTCGAAGTAATCATATCTTAGTCCGAGATTCAGTTTGATTTTACTAAATAGGATTTGAGTAATCTGCGAATATAAAAATGCTTTGTTGGTTAAATTTGTACCCTGAAGCTGAAGCTCAGGAAAAACATATCTCTCGCCTGTACCGGGATCAATATAATAAGAAGTATCCTGCTGCTGAATAATATTGTTTGTAAAATTTACTAATCTCCATGCGCCGCCAAATTGAAGCTGTGTGGCAGGAACAGGATTTAAAAAATATTCGGCTTTAAGAGTTGTCTCTCCTTCTTCGGAATTATTTTTAAATACTTCATTGAATAATGAATCTCTTCCGGAATAATCAAATGTATTAAATGTTCTTCCGAGATTAAAAAGTGCAAATGAATTTTTCGAAATAAGTGTTTGCCATTCGTAAGTATTTACATATCCCCATTGATTGTTTTTAAGAATACCTTCATTGTCCTGCCGGTTTTTCAAATCGTCATTGTTGAAAGTAACTTTATCAAGGACTCCTATTGCGTTGACTGTTAAAGAATTCTTTTCACTGAAATCATAAACACCTTTAATCTGTGCCGAAGAATATTCCGGGACAAATCCGAAACCGTTTGCCTTAAAAATAAAATCAAGATAACTTTTTCTTGCAGAGAAAAGCCATGATCCTTTATTTTGATTTCCAATCGGTCCTTCGAGTACTCCTCCGAATCCAGTTGCACTTAAATTTATTTCACTCAAAAATTTATTTCTGTTTCCTTCGCGGAGATCTATTTCCAGTACAGAAGATAATTTATCTCCGTATCTTGCGGAAAATCCGCCTGTGATAAAATTAACCTCTCTGATAAGATCAAGATTCAGAATGCTTACCGGACCTCCTGTTGCACCTTGTGATCCGAAATGATTTATGTTCGGAATATAAGAATTGTCAACTAAAAATAAATTTTCACTCGGTGAGCCTCCTCT
>JBBRTN010000385.1:0-2787 GCA_038244395.1 Ignavibacteria bacterium | reverse complement strand
TTAATTCAGAATTTATTATTAACCTTAATTCCCCTGTGATTTTATTCACAGGGAAATAAAGGTAAACTTTCATTCAAACGAGAAAACTTATTCTGTGGATTTTCTTTTAATTGAACAGCCGAATGCTTTTGTATTATTTACGGCCACTTCTTTTCCGGTAAGAATATCTGTTAATGCATTTTGAAGGTCATTGGATGTAACTTTGTCCGCTTCCTTATTATCATCAATTCTTCCGTGATAAACCAGTGTCATTGAATTGTTATCTACTACAAATACTTCCGGTGTTCTTGCTGCGCCAAACAGGTCTGCAACAACATTATCATTATCCTTGAGAACAGGGAAGTTATACTTCCTCTCGGTTGCATGATTCATTACCTGCTCTGTCGGCTCTGTGTTGTTTGAATTAATTCCCCAAAATGCAATTCCCTGAGAACCGAATTGATTTGTTAAATTAATTAATCTGTCGGTATAAGGCTGAACGAATGGACATTCGGTGGACATAAAGATAATTACAGTATACTTCGAACCTGAATTACTCAATGTGTATGTTGCTCCGTCATAATTGGTTATTGTAAAGTCCGTAACTTTATCACCGACCGTGAGCGAACCTGTTTTAACATTTGAATAAGATGAGATTGTGAACGTGAAGAGAATTGCGATGGCTAAAAAGATTCTTGTTAACATTAATTGTCTCCTTAAGTTTTAGTTTTTGTGATTGGAAATACGTTTTTTAATATAAAAGTTTCTTTTTGTAAATTTTTGAATTATACATTTCAATTTATAAATACATAATTTAAATTGCACTTAAATTTTTTATCCATAAATTATTACAATGTCTTAATGCATCTTATTGACTGGATCATTATTCTTCTCTACTTTGTAATCTCACTCGCAATCGGCATCATTTATTCCAAAAGAGCTAGCGGATCGACGGAAAATTTTTTTCTTTCCGGACGGAAACTAACATGGTGGCTTGCAGGACTTTCTATGGTTGCCACTACTTTTGCCGCTGATACGCCTCTTGCTGTTACAGAACTCGTCGGACAAAACGGGATTGCGGGCAACTGGCTCTGGTGGAACATGCTTATCGGAGGAATGCTCACTGTTTTTTTCTTTGCGAGATTGTGGAGAAGAGCGGAAATATTAACCGACATTGAATTCATTGAATTGAGATATTCAGGAAAACCCGCTGCATTCCTCAGAGGGTTCAAGTCCATTTATATGGGAATATTTATGAACACGATAATTCTGGGGTGGGTAAATCTTGCAATGATAAAAATTCTGATCGGAATGTTTCCGGAATATGTAAACCCTTCCAATGCTGTTTTGTATGTTGGAGGATGCATGCTGCTGACGGCCTTTTACTCTGCATTATCGGGCTTATGGGGAGTGGTTATAACCGATGCATTTCAGTTTATTCTTGCCATGACAGGATGTATAATTCTCGCAGTGATTGTGGTTAATTCTCCGCAGATAGGCGGGATCAGCGGTCTTCAGGAAAAACTTCCCGAATGGGCAATGAGATTTACGCCGGAAATAACTACCGATGTAACGCCTTCGTCAGTCGGAGGAATATTAGCATTGACAGTATCATCTTTCCTTGCTTTCATTGCGATTCAATGGTGGGCTTCCTGGTATCCCGGCGCAGAGCCCGGTGGCGGCGGGTATATTGCGCAGAGAATGATGAGCGCTAAAGACGAGAAGAATTCTCTCTTCGCAACTTTATTTTTTCAGATTGCGCATTATTGCATAAGGCCGTGGCCCTGGATAATAGTTGGGTTAAGTGCAATTATAATTTATCCGGATCTGTCTCACGACGACAAGGCTCTGGGATATGTAAAAGCAATGAATGATTTTCTTCCTCCCGGACTGAAAGGACTCCTGCTGGCGGCATTTCTTGCAGCTTATATGTCAACAATTGCAACACATCTTAACTGGGGCACATCATATTTCATAAATGATTTTTACAAAAGATTCCTAGTAAAAGATAAGCCGGAAAAATATTATGTAAGGGTTTCGAGAATCATGACAATCGTATTCATGTTTCTTTCTATCATTGTGACAACCCAAATGACAACTATCTCGGGAGTCTGGAGTTTTGTAATTGAATGCGGAGCGGGACTGGGACTGGTATTAATTCTAAGATGGTTTTGGTGGAGAGTAAATGCCATCAGTGAGATAGTCGCGACAATAACGCCTTTCATTGTTTACGGGGTTTTATATTTCGGAAAATTCGATGTGAAATTTCCTGACACGCTGTATATAATCGTTCCTGTAACAACGATAGCCTGGCTGATCACATCTTTCATTACAAAAGCCACGGATGAAAGCAAGCTGGAATCATTTTACAGGAGAGTACATCCGGGCGGAATCGGCTGGAAAAAACTTTCGGATAAAATGCCGGATGTAAAATCAGATTCGGGATATTATTTACTTTTTATTAACTGGATAGCGGGAGTGGTCCTGGTTTATTCATTTTTATTCGGAATAGGTAAAATTATTTTCGGACAATTTACTGCCGGAATAATATTCCTGATTGTTGGAATTGCCGCAGGACTTTTAATAAGAAGAAATTTTAATAAGACCGGATGGGACAGCGTTATCAATTAATAAATAAAAAAAAAGCAAGCTAGTTTAACTGTGACTATCAAATTTATAAAATAATTATGTTAAAAATTGCCGATAATGCTCCTGACTTTAATCTCGTTAGCGACGAAGGGAAAAATGTAAGCTTAAAAGATTTCAGGGGGAAAAAAGTAGTTCTATATTTTTATCCAAAGGACGATA
>JBBRTN010000384.1:0-2795 GCA_038244395.1 Ignavibacteria bacterium | reverse complement strand
TGAAAGAAACAGGTTTCAATGTAAAGATAATTTCAGCCCGTGTCAATAACGGAAAAGGAGGTTGGGGCAATGAGTTTGATCATATGGCAATACTGGTAACGCTTAGCGAGCAGTGGATTGCCGATGTTGGATTCGGCGATAGTTTTATTGAGCCGCTCAGGTTTGAATTAGACAGCATTCAGGAAGATATCAACGGGTTTTATAAGATAATAAAATACAATGAAGAATATTATGAACTCATGAAATCAAATGACGGAAAAGAATTTACAGGTGAATATATTTTTTCATTGAAGGAAAGAACCCCGGATGAGTTTACGGAAATGAATTTCTATCATCAGACTTCGCCTGAATCGCATTTCACAAAAAACAAAGTCTGCACAATTGCAAAGGTAAACAGCAGCTCAAACGGTAGGATTACACTGACAAACGATAAATTAATATTAACAGAAGGAGATCAAAAAATAACAACTGTAATTAATAGCGAAGAAGAATTTAAAAAAAATTTAATTGAATATTTCGGAATAAAAATCTGAAGATTATATTTTCTTATCATATATTCTGTAAGTCTTGTAGACTTTCGCGCCGAGTTTTTCTGCAGTCTGCTTCATAGCATAGTTATCTTCCAGCACCCATGAAATCTCGGCACCTTTGATTCCCCTGCTGTTTGCATCCCGGATAATGTCACGATAAAAAATTGCATCAATTCCTTTCTTCTGATAATCTTTTTTTATTCCCATAATAATTACGCGAAGCTGGTTTATCTTTTTCTTGTTCATTAAAAATTTAAAAACGCCTGTCGGAAACAATTTTCCATTAAGCCCTTTTATTGCCTGATTAACATCCGGCAGCGCAAGTGAAAACCCGACAGTCTTTCCGTCTATCTCGGCAAATTCAACATACATAGGGTCTACCGCCAGTTTCAGATTTCCGGCGATAAAATTAAACTCTTCCTCTGTCATCGGGACAAAACCCCAGTTCATTTCCCAGGCATCGTTAAATACCTCTCTGACTCTCTGCACTTCGTTTTTAAAATCCTTAAGATTGACTTTCCGTATAGTCAGGTTTTCTTTTTTCAGAATCATTTCGCTGATCCTTTTAAGTTTGCTCATCATCTGTTCATTCTTAATTACATCCCTATCTATCCATAATGCAAGTAAATCTTTTGCTTTTTCAAATCCGTAATCTTCATACAGTTTAATGTAATATTCGGGATTATATGTCATAAGCATTACAGGAGGCTTATCAAACCCGTCAATAAGCAAGCCGCATTCATCATTAGTGGAAGGATTCATCGGACCGCGCAGAGTATCCATCCCGTTCTCTTTTGAAAACTCCATTGCCTTATCGAACAATTGTTTTGAAATCTTCTTATCATTGATACATTCAAAAAATCCAAAGAAGCCGACTTTATCATTATGAAATTTATTATGATTATCGTTTATGATGCCTGCAATTCTCCCGGCAATTTTTCCGTCCTTCTTTGCTATCCATAGTTTTAATTTGGAATGTTGGTAAAAAGGATTTTTCTTTTCGTTAAGATTATTTTTTACATCAAAACGCAAAGGCTCGACCCAGTTCCTATCATTATTATTTTTATAAAATTGATAAGGAAACTCTATAAATTTATTTTTATCAGATTCTGTTTCGACTGTTTGTATTTCGATATTTTCAGACAATTTGAGGTAATTTTATATTAGAAAATAAAAAGCAGAAACGCCTTTACTTTGTTTCTCCCGGAAAACTATTTTTATTTATTCAGCATTTTAAAAACGAGCGCCGCGACTATTCCACCTGAGAAATTACCCACAAAATAAATCCATATATTTGACATGCTGCTTAATCCTATAGCTGAAATTCCAAGAGCTACAGCAGGATTGAATGCTCCGCCGGATACGGCTCCGACCGCATAAGCTCCAACTACGACAGTAAACCCGATTGCCAGACCGTAATAAGAATTACCCGCAGTGGCGTCTGCAGTCGCTACATTTAAAACAACATACACAAGTGCAAAAGTAAATAAAAATTCTACCAACAAACTTTTCATCACATCATGATTCAACGGTTTGACAGCAGACATAACTGCATCTCCTTTTAAATATGAAATTAAAAAGGCTGCAACCAACGCTGCAAGAAATTGTGCTATCCAGTAAGGAACAGCGTCTTTGATTTCAATTTTTCCCCTGATCAAAACACCAAGCGTAACGGCAGGATTATAATGCGCTCCCGATATGTGACCTCCGGCATAAATCATTACCATTAGAACTGACCCGATTGCAAGTGGCGCCATGGCTGCAGCTCCCGGCTCCAGTACAGACATCCCGATTGTAAATACCAAAAAAAATGTCCCGATAAACTCGGTAAGATATTTATTCATTTTTCCTTTTTGATTTTAGTTTATTATTAGGTCAGTCAAAGTTTGCTTAAGATTTCATCTGTATGACCTTCTACCTTCACCTTATAAAAGATGTCCCGTATAATCCCCTTCTCATCAATAATAAAACTCGTTCTCTCTATTCCCATATACTTTCTGCCGTACATGCTTTTTTCCTTCCATACACCGTAGTCCTGAAGCATTTCCAAATTCTCATCTGACAAAAGTGTGAAAGGAAGGTCATACTTTTTCTTGAATTTCACATGAGACTTCACGCTGTCCTTGCTGACTCCGATCACAACTGCGTTTTTCTTTTCAATAACTTTAATGTTATCCCTGAAACTGCAGGCCTGCTTTACGCATCCAGTAGTATCGTCCTTTGGATAAAAATATAAAACAACTTTTTTTCCCCTGAAATCTTTTA
>JBBRTN010000383.1:0-2798 GCA_038244395.1 Ignavibacteria bacterium | reverse complement strand
TAACCGACCTTTCTATAGCAGATAATAACGCATTTAATTATATAACCAAAATAATTCCGTAAAAGAATATTCTTTTTTTTTAAAAAAATCTTTTCCGCCGTTCCTGCTAAATAAGGAAAGGCGGATTTTTTTTGCATATAAAATTCTGATAAACTAAAAGTGTGTTTTAAACCTAGGGCTATATCCCAACTTCTTTTACTTGTTTTACTTACAAGCATTTATTAATCATTTGAAAACATTATAAAGAAAAAGTATTTTTGCTTTTACAAATATTTAAAAATTAAGAATGAAATTTAATTTTGAAGATCCTGAACTGAAAGAAACGAGACAGGGTTTTGCAGATGCATTGGTTGATGCAGGAAAAGAAAATACGAATATAGTTGTTTTGGGTGGAGACGTATCCGGGTCAGTGAAAACGAATTTATTCCGGGATGCGTATCCGGACAGATTTATTTCAGTCGGTGTAGCGGAGCAGGATATGATGGGAACAGCCGCAGGGCTTGCACTAACAGGTAAAATTCCTGTAGCATCTACATATGGTGAATTTGCAACAGGCAGACCATTCGATCAGATCAGGCAGTCTATCGCATACAGTGAAATGAATGTAAAGATATGCGCATCACACTGCGGCATAACAGTAGGACCGGACGGCGCCACGCACCAGTCATTCGAAGATGTGGCACTGATGAGGGTTTTGCCTAACATGAATGTCATTACTACGTGTGATTATAATCAGACATACAGAGCAGTGAGACTGGCATTGGAAACAACTGGACCTTTTTATATCAGATTCTACAGGGAGAAGTCAGCTAACTTTACTGATATGAATGCGCCGTTTGAATTCGGGAAAGCCGATACGCTTGTTGATGGTAATGATGTGACGCTTATTGTTAACGGGCTTCTTGTCTGGGAAGCATTAGTAGCCTCTGAAAAATTAAAGAAAGACGGAATCAATGCAAGGGTTGTGAACGTCCATACCGTCAAGCCTATTGATAAAGAAACGATTGTTAAGTGCGCCAAAGAGACAGGCTTAATTATAACATGCGAAGACCATCAGTGGCAGTGCGGTTTATTCAGCGCAGTTGCGGAAGTCCTTGCATTACATCATCCGACTAAGATGGATTTCATTGCGATTAATAACACTTTTGGCGAGAGCGGAATTATTGCCTCCGAGTTGATGCATAAATTTGAAATTGACAGGGATGCTATTTATAAAAAAGTCAGGAAACATTTGAAAAAATAATACCGTAAGACAATCAAAAAAAGGATATATAAAAAATGAAAACAGAAAATATTTTAGATCCAAAAATCGTGCAAAATAATTTTACAAAAACAAATTCAGCAATGGGTAAAAAAATCTTAATAAGCATAATAGTGATTCTTATACTTTCTTCGGGAATCGTAATTGGCAAATTTTTTTTAAGATCCAAAAATACTCCTGAACAGAACCAGACACAAAACTTATCACCGGTACAAAATACAATCCAGGGCAATAACAACAACATATCAGAAACCAGAGAAACTGCAATCACAAGGGCTGTTAAGAAAGTATCTCCATCAGTAGTGGGAATAAATGTCGAAGAAGTAAGGCAGGTGCAGGATCCTTTTTCAATGTTCGATAACGATCCTTTTTTTAAACAGTTCTTTGGCAACAGGACACCGCAAAACCAGGTGATTAAAGAACTGGGCTCGGGATATATTATTTCATCCGACGGATACATTCTTACCAATGACCACGTCGCGGGTAACGCTACAAAGATTTCAGTTACTATGACAAACGGTGAGACTATAGAGGCAAAGCTTATTGGGTCTGACAGGAACAGTGATGTGGCTTTATTAAAAATTGACAAGAACAATCTTGGATATGTTAACCTCGGAAATTCAGATGATGTAATAATAGGTGAGTGGGTTGTCGCACTCGGAAATCCTTTCGGGCTTTTCGAAATTAATGACAAGCCGACAGTGACCGTAGGAGTTGTCAGCGCTACCAATATGAAAGTTAATGCAGAGGGAACCCGTGTATATAAAGATATGATTCAGACTGATGCTTCAATCAACGCAGGAAATTCGGGCGGACCTTTGGTAAATGCAGATGGCGATGTAATCGGGATGAATACAATTATTTTTACGGGCGGCGGATACAGTAACGGTAGCATTGGAGTCGGGTTTGCTATTTCAATCAACAGGGTTAAGAAAATAATGGAAGAAATAAAAGCTAACGGAAAAATCGAAAGAAATTTTAATGTTGGATTCAGGATACAGGCAATTGATGAAAGGATTGCAAAGTATTTAAAGCTTGAACCGAATGCTGTAGGAGTTGTAGTTACTGATGTTCAAAAGGGCGGTCTTTCCGACAATGCAGGACTGAAGCCTGAAGACGTAATTATTAATGCTAATGGAGAGAAGATTAAAAATGAACAGGACCTGCTGTCAGTGGTTAATGATTTAAAGACCGGGGATGTTTTAAAATTAACAATTTTAAGAGACGGGTCTCAGAAAGAAATTGAGATGAAACTTACTGCGGGTTAATAATTTTTAAAAGGCCGTAAATCAGGAAGCCCTGTTATAACAAGCATCATCTCGTAATAACAGGGCTTTACTATTTTTATTAAAATTCTGAATACTAAATCATAAATAATTCTCAGTGAAATTTCAAAACAGGTTTATCTTTTTGCTTTTCGGCAGACTGTATTCCAATTCCCGCATCTTTCATATCAATAATATTACTTTTTGATCTTTCACCCATTTTTGAGCTGCCGTTAAACTTCGAACCGGATTCAGTAACGAGTTCTTCAATT
>JBBRTN010000382.1:0-2798 GCA_038244395.1 Ignavibacteria bacterium | reverse complement strand
ATGAAAAAGAAATGTTGCTCACACCTCCGCTGACCTGTGCGCCGGGAAGATTTTCTTTAATCCATTTAGCAGCATTAAAATAATCTACTGCATAATTATTATGCTCTTCTAAACCTGTTGCAACGGTCAGTATGTTCGGGTCAAAAATTATATCCTCAGGCGGGAAGCCGACTTCTTTTGTCAGTATATCATATGCTCTTTGACAAATTTGAATTTTCTTTTCAAAAGTATCCGCCTGTCCTTTTTCATCAAACGCCATGACAATCACAGAAGCTCCGTACATCTTCACCTTCCTTGCGTTCTCCCTGAATTTCTCCTCACCTTCCTTCAATGAAATTGAGTTTACAATTGCTTTCCCCTGAACGCATTTAAGCCCCGCTTCAATGACAGACCATTTTGAAGAATCAATCATTATCGGCAGTTTGGAAATATCCGGCTCCGACGCAATCAGATTTAAAAACTTTGTCATGACTTCCTCGGAGTCCAGCATGCCTTCATCCATATTAACATCTATTACCTGTGCTCCTCCCTCTACCTGGTGACGCGCTACTGCAAGCGCATCTTCATACTTCTCTTCTTTAATTAATTTTTTAAATTTCGCAGACCCGGTCACATTAGTCCTCTCTCCGACATTCACAAAATTACTTCCCTTGAAGACTATCAGAGGCTCAAGCCCGCTATATCTGGGAAGGTGCTCTACTGAAGGCGGGACCCGCGGTTTATATTTCTTTGCAACATCTGCGATCGCTTTTATGTGTGCCGGGGTAGTACCGCAGCAACCGCCCACTATATTAATTAATTCTTCTTTTAAAAATTCTTCTATCTGAGCGGAAGTTGATTCCGGCGTTTCATCATACTCTCCGAATTCATTAGGAAGACCTGCATTAGGATGAGCGCTCACCAGCAATTCAGATTTCTCAGATAATGTTGATATATGAGGGCGAAGCTGCTTTGCACCAAGAGCGCAATTGAATCCGATACTCAGTAAATCAAGATGTGAAACTGAATACAGAAATGCTTCTACAGTCTGTCCTGATAAAGTTCTTCCGCTTGCGTCAGTAATAGTTCCTGAAACCATCACAGGAATTTTTTTTCCTGTCGCATAAAAAAGTTTTTGAATTGCAAACAATGCAGCCTTTGCATTCAAAGTGTCAAAAATTGTTTCAACTAAAAGTATATCAACGCCGCCTTCCGTCAATCCTCTTGCCTGTTCATAATATGCATCCGTCAACTGATCAAATGTAACTGCCCTGTAGCCCGGATCATTTACATCAGGAGATAGTGAAGCTGTCCTGTTGGTAGGTCCCATGGAGCCTGCAACGAATCTGGGTTTCCCGGGTTCTTTCTTTGTAAATTCATCCGCCACTTCCCTTGCAATTTTTGCAGACTGATAATTCAATTCATATACTATTTCTTCGAGCTTATAATCTGCCTGCGCTATTTTCGTGCTGCTGAAAGTATTTGTCTCCGCTATGTCTGCTCCTGCTTCAAAATATTTTGCGTGAATTTCTTTAATGATATCAGGACGTGTTATTGAAAGCAGATCGTTATTTCCTTTCAGGGAATGCCCGTGATTCTTAAATCTCTCGCCTCTGAAATCTTCTTCTTCGAGTGAATACCCCTGAATCATCGTTCCCATTGCGCCGTCAAGAATGAGTATTCTTTCTTTTAAAATTTGCTTTATGTCTGTCATAAATTTCTTTTTTAAAACCACGAAGTCATAAGCTTCATTTGGAATGCTTTAATTTTAAGAACCGTTTTTTGTAAAACTTTGTGCTGCGTAATCTTCGTGGTAAAATAATTTTAAGCACAAAAAAAATCTCATCCGATAAGTCAGAAGAGATTCAATATTTTTTATTTGCATTTCAATATTTAATCTTCTAACTCATCTCTTCCCGCATTTCAGCAGGATAGGAATTAGCACCTTTCATTCCGGTTACATGCCGGAAAACGGTTGCCAAGGTATCTCAGGGCCTAATCCCTCCACCTTTCTCCATAAGTCAGAACGTGTAAGAACTTTTTTTCTTAAAGCAATATACTTTATTACCATTGTATTTTCAATTTAAAACTGCTGCTTGATTTCCCCGCCATTATTATCCAATATTACTCTCTTGTAGCAGCAAGCCGCAAATAAAAAAGCCATCTCAATATATGAGATGGCTTCTTATAATTTATTTTTAGGAAAAGAATTTAAGCTTCTACTGCTTCTTCTTTTTTCTTTTTCTTTGCTTTCGGCTTTTCTTTTTCTGCGACTTCCGGCTCTTCATCTTTTTCATTAACAACAATTTCCCTATATTTCTTGAGACCTGTTCCTGCAGGGATTAATTGTCCGATAATCACATTCTCTTTCAGCCCGAGCAGGTGGTCGACTTTTCCCCTGATAGCTGCATCGGTCAGAACTTTCGTGGTTTCCTGGAATGATGCTGCAGAAATAAAACTTTCCGTTGTCAAAGATGTCTGCGTAATTCCAAGTAGCACCGGCTCTGCAGTCGCAGGCATTGCATCTTTGGATTTAATTACTGCATTATCTTTTTTCTTCAGCGCAGCATTCATTTCCTTTACATCCTTCTTGCTGATTTTATCTCCTTCAGAAACTTTATCGCTGTCACCGGTATCGGTAACTACAACCATTCCTTTCAGCTTTTCATTTTCTTCCGCAAATAAATTCTTATGTATTACATCACCTTCCAGAAAGTTTGTGTCTCCCGTATCGGATACTTTTACCTTCTGAAGCATTTGTCTTACTATCACTTCAATGTGCTTATCGTTTATCTTTACACCCTGTATTCTGTAAACTT
>JBBRTN010000381.1:0-2799 GCA_038244395.1 Ignavibacteria bacterium | reverse complement strand
TTTAGAAAATAAATTTGCCGGCTTCATTCAAACCTCTTCCGAGAAAATTTTATTTACTGGATTCTGTAACTGTTTCTAAAATGCTTCTCGGGAAAATAATTGTAAGGAAAATAGGAAAAAGAATTTTAAGGGCAAAGATTGTTGAGACAGAAGCATATATAGGAGAAAGCGACCCGGCAAGTCACGCTTATCAGAAAATTACCGAACGCAATAAAGTCATGTATGACATAGGGGGTTTAGCATATGTTTATTTTATTTACGGAAATTATTTCTGTTTCAATGTTGTAAGTGAAAGGAAAGGTATCGGAAATGCCACGCTTATAAGGGCAGCAGAGCCGCTTGAAGGAATTAATACAATGAGAAAGCTAAGGGGAATGGTGAAGAATGATTTCGAATTAACAAACGGTCCGGCAAAGCTCTGCCTTGCTTTAAACATTAATAAAAAATTGTACGGAAGCGACTTAACTTCTGAAGAAGATATTTTTATTTCGAAGCCCGCATTAAAAGATAATTTTGAAATCGTCACAACAAAAAGAATCGGGCTTAATGTAGGTGTGGATTCTCCATACAGGTTTTTTATAAAAGATAATCCGTTTGTGACTAAACATAAATTTAATAAAGAGATTATTAAAATTTAAAGTTTAAAGTTTAAAGTTTAAAGTTTAAAAATGGGATTAAGTTATAAATAGTCCATTCAAAAAAAAAGTTTTTAAATTAAATTTAAAAAATGAAAATTAAATTCTGTGGAGCTGACAGAACTGTTACCGGCTCACAACATCTGCTCGAATTAAACGGGAAAAAAATCCTGCTGGACTGCGGCTTATTTCAGGGTAAACGGGAAGATGCTTATGACATTAACAGAACTTTTCTGTTCGATCCGAAGGAGCTGCATTGTGTTGTCCTCTCACACGCTCACATTGACCATTCCGGAAATCTTCCTTCTCTTTATGCAAAAGGATTTACCGGTGATATTTATTCGACTACTGCTACACGGGACTTATGCTCAATAATGCTTCTCGACAGCGCGCATATACAGGAAAAAGATGTTTTATATGCAAATAAGAAACGGAAACAAAAAAATCTTCCTCCGTTTAAACCTCTTTATAAAATGGATGATGCAAAAGATGTCCTTAGATTTTTTAAGACTATGCCTTACAGAAAAAAGTTTTGTATAGACGGATTGCATGAATGTGTTGAAGTGGAATACTTTGATGCGGGTCATATTCTCGGCTCGGCTATGATGGTACTGAATATTAAAGATAACGGAAAAATAATCAGACTCGGTTTTACGGGCGATATAGGAAGACCCGGTCTGCCGATTTTAAAAGATCCTGAATTTATGGGTAATGTGGACTACGTCATTTCCGAGTCTACATACGGCGGACGTGTTCATGAAAAAGCAAATATGATGGATGAACAGCTTGGGACTGTTTTAAAAGAAGCCATATCGCGCGGAGGGAAAATTATTATCCCTGCATTCAGCGTCGGACGGACCCAGGAAGTAATTTACTCCCTTTCGAAACTCTTTGATAAAGATGTTATCAAGAGAATCCCCGTCTTCGTTGACAGCCCACTTTCAACTAAAGCCACAGACATTTTCAAACTTCATCCGGAATGCTATGATGCCGAGTTTGCAAAAATGATTTTGGACGGCAATGAGATTTTCGAATTACCAAACCTGCGCTATATACAGGACGTTGAAGATTCCAAAGCTCTTAATTTTTTCAACGAGTGCTGCATAATTATTTCCGCGTCCGGGATGGCAGAGTCCGGACGAATTCTTCATCACTTAAAAAATAATATCGAAGACCCAAATTCTACAGTATTGATTGTAGGATTTATGGCGGAGCATACTCTCGGCAGAAGACTCATAGAATCCCGGGATGTGGAAAATGCAGTAATAAAAATTTTTGGTGATGAATATTATGTTCACTCGAAAATCGTCGTACTCAATTCTTTCTCGGCACATGCTGACAAAAATGAACTCCACGATTATTTCGATCAGTTTGACAGAAACCAGATGGAGAAAATATTTCTTGTTCACGGAGAGTTAGACCAGCAGGAAATATTCAAAGACAGCCTGCGGAGCATGGATTTCAAAGACATCGAGATACCGGTGAAGGGACAGGAGTTTGATTTATGACGGCTGATTATGCTGTTTAATTTTTGACAAAATTAACTCTTTGAAATAATGGACTCTGAAATAATCTCACTCAGCGAAATCAAAGTTACCGGCATCGAATCACGGACGAGCAATGCCACTGCGCACATTGATATTCCAAAACTGTGGCAGAAGTTTTATTCCGAAAATATAAAAGATAAAATTCCGAATAAGACAGATGATGATGTTCTGTCTCTTTATACTGAGTATGAATCCGACTTTACGAAGCCGTATACAATTGTTATCTGCTGCAGAGTAAACGATTTCAGCGGCGTTCCCGATGGAATGGTTTTTAAAATTATTCCGGCTGCTAAGTATGCCGTCTTTACCGCGAAAGGAAAGATGCCGGATAAAATTGTTGAGACCTGGAAGGATATCTGGACATCTGATATTGAGAGAACTTATACCGGAGACTTTGAGATTTATAATGAAAAGTTTAATTTACCTGAACCGGAAGCCGAAATATATATTGCCGTCAATCCTAAAAATTAATTTTAAAAAATTTTTATTTTATAATTATATGATGTAAAAATATAAAATGTTTTTTCAAAATCTCATTTCTTAATTCCTTCTAAAATCATTGGGCTCTGCATCGTCATAATCATTATCACTACTGTCAATATCGTCATCATTATTAT
>JBBRTN010000380.1:0-2802 GCA_038244395.1 Ignavibacteria bacterium | reverse complement strand
ATACATGGATTGTCCAGCTCGGCAATGCTAATGAAGAAAGCAAATCAAGAATGCAGACTTCGCTGAATGAATGTTTTCCTTTAGCTCTCGGGATCTTTGAACCGTCTGAGAGTGAAGATGTTTTGAGCTCAGGAAATATTTTTGCGGGAGAAAAAATTCTGCAGCAGGAATGGCTGAAGAACATTAAACCCGTGTTAGAGAAAGCGGGCTTGCAGCTTCCGGATATTACATCGGACAATTCTTACGGCGGGAGAAAAGGTAATCATACAAAATACCTCCAGCCTCTTCTCGATGAAATGACTGAAGTTTATAGTATTGACCCCGCAGCAGAATGGTGAGATTTAGAGATTTTATTTTTTATTTTTAATTTTAATTTTTAATATTTAATATTTAATATTTTAATATTTTAATATTTAATACAGATATTCTTAGAACATGATTGATGAAAAATTAATATGGGATGCGCTTGATGATGTGAAGGACCCGGAGATTCCCAGGGTTTCTGTAGTCGACATGGGAATTGTCACCGGTGTTTCAGTTGATGAAAAAGATTTTGTTAACGTAAAACTAACTCCTACATTTGCCGGATGCCCTGCAATAAATGTAATGAAGAGTGACATTGAAAAAAGAATTTCAGAGCTCCCTGTAACAGGAGTGAATGTAGATGTGAGTTTCGATGTTCAGTGGAACTCAAATATGATTACCGAAAGGGGAAGACAGCTTTTAAAAGATTCAGACTTCGCATTACCGCCGAAACATAACGGGCTCGTTCAGATTGAAATGCTTACAAATGTAGAATGCCCCATTTGCCACAGTACAAATACAAAACTACAAAGTGCATTTGGACCGACTCAATGCCGCGCCATTCATTACTGCAATAACTGCTTCCAGGCGTTCGAACAATTCAAGCCTGTTTAACGTCGTGCATTAAGTTTAAATAAGAAATTCAGATTTATTCCGGGTCCGCTGTAACGTATATTATTTAAATTGCCGGGACTTGAACTCCCGTTTAAAAGTGCGTTTAATGCTGTCGCATTCTGTTTTGTGAGCATCAAATAATAAAACGGACGGGCTGAAATAGTAAATGTTTTGCTCAGGTTAAAGTTAAATACAAGATCAGGAGTTATACCTACATCGGAAAACAGATTAGCATTGTTTACACTAATATAAGCGGGAGGACTAATTGCGCTTGGATAACTTCTGTATTGCACGCTTAATGTACCCATGGCAAAACCAATACCGCCACCCACATCAAATGTGCGGCTTGCTTTAATAAAGTAATGACCTGCAAGACTAAAGAAAGGATACTTTGCAAGTATATCAGTTGTTTTTTTAACGCCGCCATCTAATGTCTCAGATGACTTCTTACCGATATAATTAAAGTAAAAACCCATTTCAGCATTCCAGTAATAATCCTCTTTAACAAAATTCGCTCCAAATAAAAAATTAAATCCTAACAATGGACCAATAGTATTCATTGGTTTGATAAGATTTGTTTTTGTCTGATTATAAAAATTAATTACGCTGTTGATTTCAGTTGTATTTATAAAACTAATTCCAAGTCCTACGGAGCCGTAATAAGTTTTCCTGGTGCGCTGAGAATAGCAAAGAGATGAGGTGAGTAAAAGAATCAATACAATTTTTTTCATATTTACAAAAATTTTTTTGCACAATATCAGTAAAGCTAAATTAAGAATAAATCTAAATAAAATGATGGAATTTGCAGATAATGTCTGAGCTTTGTTAACTATAGATTGATCGCTATTTCAGATCAACTGAAATTGGTAAAAATAAATTTGTTTTGGATAGTATTGAAATATTATAATCATTTCTCTACTGAACTTCTTTTTTATTTTGATTAAATTTAATTAAATCAACATAAAAATATTAAGATGAAATTAGAAGATTTAACTTTAGAGCAGCAGGAGAAGATATCCGAGTTTGGTCTGAATACATGGTATGTTCTTGAACTTCTTGGCGATTATAAAAATAATCCTGATTCAGTCAGCGATAACTGGAAAACTCTTTTTAAAGAACTCAACTTAACTAACGGAAATACTTCTGCACCCGTGAAAGTTATGCAACCCACCACTGCAAAGAACAGCAACGGTCAATCGCAGGTTCAGTCTCAGCTGCAGGTATCAATGCCCCAGCCTGTAGAAGGCGAAGAAGCTCAGGTGATAAGAGGAGTCGGCGCGAAGATCATAGAAAACATGAACAGTAGTCTGACAGTACCGACGGCTACTACATTCCGGACTATTCCTGTGAAAGTACTCGAGGAGAACAGGTTAATCATTAATGAATATCTGAAGAAAAAAAACGTCGGCAAGATTTCTTATACTCATATTATCGGTTGGGCTATTGTCAAAGGAATCCGCTTCGTCCCGGTGATGAATAATGCTTACACTATTATTAACGGCGAGCCGAATCTTATTAAAAAACATGATGTGAATCTCGGTCTTGCAGTTGACCTGCAGAAGAAGGATGGAAGCCGCTCCCTTATTGTCCCTAATATAAAAAAAGCGAATGATCTTAACTTTAAACAATACTTCGAAGCTTACAATGATATTATCACACGTTCAAGAAACAATAAAATAGAGATCTCAGATTTCCAGGGGACTTCTATTTCACTCACTAATCCCGGAGGATTGGGAACTGTCGCATCAACTCCGAGACTTATGATCGGACAGGGAGCGATAATCGCGACGGGAGCAATTGATTATCCGGCGGAATACCAGGCAGTCACGAATGAAGTGATTACGAAAATCGGATTAAGCAAAATAATGAACATGACAAGTACTT
>JBBRTN010000379.1:0-2815 GCA_038244395.1 Ignavibacteria bacterium | reverse complement strand
TTACTGAATCCGATATTCTGGAAAAGTCATACTTTGAAGTTACATTTTATAATACAAAAGTGGAAGATGAAATCGTCCCGTTTGTAATAAATGATAAGACATATTTCAGAAATGCTGCAAACACAAACAGAACAGGAGTAGAGTGCGGAGTAAAGCTTGAAATGTTTGAAGGCTTTGAGCTTGCATCAAACTATTCTTATTCTAATTTTAATTATACAGATTATACTGCAATAAATTATACAAACGTGGGAGATACTATCAGTTCTAATTATACTGATAAAGAAGTTCCTGCAATACCTGCGAGCATATTTAATTTTGTATTGAACTATCAGTTTAAGATATCAAATACTTATACCGGAATTTTATTATGGGACATGGATTACGTCAGCCAGATGTTTTCAGATGACGCCAATACTGTTGTAATCCCGGGATACTTTTATGGAAATGCGACGGCAGGAATTTCATGTAATTTTAAAAATTTTAATTTTTTATTTACAAGCGGGATTAATAATATATTTGATAAAAAGTATGTCGGCTTTGTTAATATTAATGCAAATCCGGAACTCCCTGTAAGTGAAAGAAGATATTACGAACCGGGTGAACCAAGAAACGTTTATTTTGGTTTAAACTTTGGCTACAAGTTTTAAATACAATTTCTCATTGTTTCACATCTTACATTAAAATAAAAATTTTTATGCACAGAATAAGAATATTTTTTATTATAGTAATAGTTGCTTTTTTAACATTCAATACTTCAAAATCCCAGATACAAAATTACCGGATACATCCCTCTTTAAATGCTCAGATCGAACCATCTATAGTAAGAGATCCGGTCAATCCATTGATAATGTTTGCTGCATCATATACCATAAGTAATTCATTCCGCAGTGAAGGAGCTTATTTTACATCTGACGGAGGACAGACATGGTTTGGCTCGGATACCTGTAACTCCGGAGGTTCCTCCAACAATCACGGCGGAGACCCCGGACCAATAATAGATAAAGACGGAAGATTTATTTTAACTCATCAGGGAGGTTTTATTGTCGGAATGTTTTCAAATTTATCTACAGATTTCGGTTCGACCTGGAGCACAAATTATCTGATTGCCTCAGGTGACCAGGATAAGGGAACTCCGGGCACAGACGACGTTTCTTCAAGCCAGTTTTATGGAAGAACATATTTAGTATGGACAAAGTTTGTGAGTCCCTTTCCGATAGTTTCTTCTTACACGACTAATGGCGGGGTTAACTGGGCTTCAGTTAATCAGATTAATGTAACTCCTTCCGGATTTGTTTCTTTGGGAGCCGATATTAAAATCAATAAAGACGGGGATGTATGCGTATGCTGGGCAGGAGTATTATTGAATTCACCTCAGAATGAAAAATTCTGCGGCTTCGCGAAATCATCCGATGGCGGAAATAACTGGAATGTGAATGAGAACATATATGAGATGAACGGGGTTAAGACTGCTTCCTTCCAGCCATGGAATATCCGCATCAACGGTTACCCTCACATTGAAACTGATAAGACAAGCGGCTCCAGAAGCGGATGGCTTTATATTGTTACAGGTGAGAAAAATTTTTTACCGGCCGGGGCAGATCCCGATATAGTTTTTCATCGTTCCACTGACGGTGGAAATACATGGTCTTCAGGAGTCAGAGTAAATCAGGATCCGCTGAACAACGGAAAGGTTCAGTATTTCCCCGCAATTAATGTAGATGATAACGGAGGAATAAATATTATTTATTATGATAATCGGAATATAACTTCCGATTCTATGGATGTGTATCTCTCACGTTCTACAGACGGAGGAAATACATTTACAGATTTCAGAATAAATGACCACAGGTTTAAACCAAAGACAGTGACGGGCTCGGTAGGAGCGGGCAACCAGGGTGATAACATAGGAATCACCTCAGTTAATAACACACTCTGGCCGGTATGGATGGATGACTATACCGGGATTTATCAAATATGGACAGCGCCGATAGATCTCAATACGATTGGAATTCAGCAAACCAGCAGCGCGGTCCCTGAAATATTTTCACTGAGCCAAAATTATCCTAACCCGTTTAATCCTAGTACTAAAATCAGATTTGATATATCTGTAGAACGGATTGACAATCCGTTCTACAAGCTCACGGTCTTTGACGCGCTCGGAAAAGAAGTCACTACACTCGTAAATCAGAAACTGGCACCCGGGAGTTATGAAGTAAATTTCGACGGAAGTAATCTTCCGAGCGGGATATATTTTTATAAGATTGAAGCCGGTAATTTTGTACAGACAAAAAGAATGATGCTTGTTAAATAATATTAACGAGCAGTTATTGCATAGTCACTATTTCACTTCAATATAATATGAATAATATTCATCATCCTTTTTGAATCCTGTTTTATCATAAAGCTTCTGAGCAGTTACATTTGAATTATGTGTCTGCAGAACTATTCCCTTTGAATCTGAATTTCTCGAAAGCTCCATTGATTTTTCAATCAAAGCCTCTGCTACACCCTGCTTACGATAACCTGCTGCACCAAACAAATCATTCAAAATCCAGATACGCTTCATGCTTACTGAAGAAAATGAAGGATATAACTGCGTAAAACCCATTGCTGAATTATTTTCTTCATCTACGGCTAAAAAAATAACCGACTCATTATTCTTTATTCTGTCCGATAGAAATTTTTTGGCTGAATTGAGATCAGGCTCCTGCTTATAAAACTGCCGGTAAAGATCAAATAGTGCTGAAGCCATTTCAGTGTCTTCGATTTCAGCTTTTTTAATTTTCACTATTATAAATTATAAATTAAATTTTTT
>JBBRTN010000378.1:0-2818 GCA_038244395.1 Ignavibacteria bacterium | reverse complement strand
GAATCCATAGTAGTAAGGCAGCAAAAAAGTAACTACCTCTCCGGGGCTGAATGACCAGTTCGTCGCATACTGATAATCGAGCGGACTGTCATTAGCAACTTTTGTATCAAGCCTTGCTTCAATTCCCGCTTCGCCTCTCATTGAATATTTGTTATATTCTTTCATCGTCATCAGGACATCCGCATTCATTGCCACTGCAATCAGCGCGGCAATAATGAAAAAAATACTGCTCTTAATTATTCCCGCGACATGAATTTTTTTAACAAGGTTGTAAATGATCTGGTAGAGAAGATAAATACCGATCATAAGATATGAATAAAATATCATCTGAATATGATTCGAGTTAAGCTGTATGTGAAGCATCAGTGCGAGAAAAACAAAATTAAGCAGACGCGAAAAAGAAAAAAGCGAATTCTTTTCACTGTTATTATTATTATTAAAAGAGTCAATGAGTTTATCGATAGCAAGAAGTATCAGCGGAAAAAATGCAAGCGCCAGAACCTTCGTATTATGACCAACGACAACCCTCTGAATGAAATCGGTTGCGAAAGTCGCAGACAAAGCGCAGTACAAAGCAATAAGCCGGTTCTTAAATTTGTAATTCGCATACAGATAAAAACCTATTCCGAAAACCGCATAATACATTACCACCGGCAGGAGCGGATTAGCTCCGGCATTTGTAATGAAGCCGTAAATTCCATCCCATATATAATAAAAGAAATCATAACTTCTGGGTGTATATCCGATCAATGGAAAATTAGGCATTCCCATGAATATGTAAGGAACCCAGAGAGGAAAAACCCCGTTTCTTTTTGCATCATTCAGAAACGTTTTGAAACTGTCGAATGCAAGATTATCACTCGTTGCAAATACCTTCCCGCCGAAAATTCCGTCTTTAAAGAATATCAGGACTGCCAGAATAATAATCCCGATATAAATATAATTTTCATATTTGGACTGTGTATCTGAGGTTGATGGTTTTGATTTTGAAGTAAGGGTGGAATTTTTTAATACAGGTTTTTGCTTTATCTTCGTTTTTGCCATTCTATAAATAAATTTACTAAAAATAATTTAAAACTAATTAACAATCTAACTACTTTTTAATTTTTTTATGACTAATATAACTAAAAGGAATTTATAATTTCTGAAAGTTCTCTTGCCTGGCTTTGCCGTGAATATTTTTTATAATTGTCATTTTCTAAATCAATAAGATGTTGTCCCGATTCCCATTTTTTAACGAGTTCTTCCAGGTATAATGTTAATTCACTTTCCATATTTCTGTTAAATGTTTTACCGGATTCGCATTCCCGGATGATGGCAGCAGCATCCCCTTCCACCGGACCTATGCAAATAATCGGCTTTCGCGCAGCGAGATATTCAAAAAGTTTTCCTGTCAGTATCCCCTTATCATTTTTAATTTCAGGAATTACAAGGAAAACAATTGTACTGTTTAAAAGATAGCTGACAGAGTCCTTGTGTGACACAGTCGGGACCAGCTCAAGATATTTGCTTAATGAAATATTTTTTGCTTTCTCAATGACAGCAGCCGCAGGATTTCCTATAAATCTTAGCCTGAACTTAATTTCCGGGAACATACCGGTGATTTTTTTTAACGCGCGAAAAAAAATCCCTGGGTTATAACTCTCTGCAAGCGTCCCTGTATAGGTTATCACAAATTCATCTGAGAAATTATTGACATTTCGTTTGAAGTCATCTTCATCATATCCGTTTGGGATAACCAAAATCTTTTCTTCAATTTCTTCAATTCTTTCAATAAGTTTCGGGGATTTTTTTATGAACAGTTTTTTTAATTCACTGCTGACTGTAATTATCCTGTCTGCATTTTCAAGAACTTCTCTTTCATATTTCAGGTCCAGATTCCTGGCAAAACTCAAATGATTAAATTCATCATAGTAATAAATATCAGTCCACGGATCACGAAGGTCTGCTATCCATTTTATATTAAATCTTTTTTTAAGTTTAAGTCCCGCTAACTGGGCAGAGTGAGGCGGGCTGGTGGTGATGACAATATTAATATTTTCTCTCTCTATAATTTTACAGGCTTCCCTAAAAGCATATTTGACCCAGCCACGCCTGGCGTCAGGAATAAAAAAATTCCCCCTTATGAACCTTGAAAATTTTCTGAACAATCCCGGGCTGCTTTCATTTGAGAAGCCTGTCGGAATACTTTTCTTTCCCAGAAAGCGTGAATATATTTCAAACGGCTCAGCAGTGTTTGTCCTGGCGACGACTGCCGACTGCGGAATATCTTCATTCAGAGTCGTGTCAATGAAAGGATAGCCCGCTTTATTTTCATCCACAGTCACTACATAAGTCTGAATCCCAAACTCCGGTAAATATTTTGCGAACTTAAGAATTCTCTGAACGCCGGCTCCTCCGCTTGGCGGCCAGTAATATGTGATGACTAAAACTTTCTTCAAAAATTTATTTTTATTTATATTAATCTTATCTTAATCTTATCTTATCATCTGATGAGTAAGTAAAACTCCGACACCCAGACTCCAATTAAAAAAACTGTAAAACAAATCCCTGCAATCTTCCCCGTTAATGGAATCAGTTTTAAAAAATCTTTTCTGTTAACCAGCAAATTAACTGCTCCCAGTATAAAAAACGGGATAAGGACATAATGATATCTTGCAAGCGCTACAAAAATAAATATCGTGAGCATCCACATTAAAATAAATCCGTAAATAAAAAACCTGTTCTTCCTCAGTAAAATCAATCCCCACGTTCCCGAAAGCATAATAATAAAATACGGCAGGTTTACCAGGATTAAAAGCAATGGGTTTGCAGATTT